>DASWWB010000555.1:0-6705 GCA_036406115.1 Herpetosiphonaceae bacterium | reverse complement strand
CTGCGGTTTTCTTCTTCTATTCTCTCGCTGGTTACACTGCGAACTACAGTTTTCCGCTCATCACGCTTATTTTTATGACTGCAATTATTTCCTGGCTGTATGAGCGGACGCTTAGTCGCGCCCATGAGCGGCTTCGGCTGGCCCAGGAGCGCATTCTGCACGATGAGCTGGTGCGGCGCGACCTGGAGATCGCCCGCGATCTTCAGCAGCGGCTCTACCCCGAGCCGCCGAAAGGCCATTCGCAAGTCACCATCGCCTCGCGCTCGGAGCCGGCGCGCGAGACCAGCGGCGATTTCTACGATTTCATCGAGCTTGGCGACAATCAGCTGGGGATTGTCATCGCCGATGTGACGGGCAAAAGCCTGGCGGCCGCCCTGGTCATGGCGATGGTGCGCAGCACGTTCCGCTGCGAGGCCCACCACAGCCAGTCGCCCGCCGAGGTTCTGCGGCGGGTCAATGAGCTTCTCTGCCTTGACCACTCGGTCAAGCAGATGGTCACGGCCTGGTACGGCGTCCTCGACACCCGCAGCCTGTTGTTGCGCGCTGCCAACGCCGGCCATCCCTTCCCGATGCTGCTGCGCGACGGCAAGGTCAGCGACATCGAAGCTGTCGGCCTCCCGCTGCGCGCCCAGCCCGGCACAATCTACGCAGAGCATACGACGCAGCTCCACTCGGCGGATCTGCTGGTCCTGCTGAGCGACGGCCTGGTCGAGGCGATGAACGGCAGCCGCGAGCTGTTTGGCTTCGACCGCTTCGCCGCCAGCCTTGAGCACCAGTCAGCGCTGCGGCCGCAGGAACTGATCGATCACCTCTGGCGCCAGATTGACGCCTTCCGCGGCGAGGTCGAGCAGAATGACGATATGACTCTGGTGGTGGTGGGCTGCGAGCGCGTCTCCGACGAAGCGCCGGTAGCCGCGCCCAGCCAGGCCCTGGCGGTCTCGCAGCCCACCGGGGCGCCGTGAGCGAGGCCAATCCCCTGGCCCGGGCCCGGCTGGAAAGCGCCATCAGCGGCGGCCTGGCCTTCCTGCGCGCCAGCCAGCTGCCCAACGGCGAGTGGGCGACCCTCACCAGCCCGCACCTCGATCTGCGCGACGGCACGGCCTATCCCACGTCGGTCTATGTCACCACGTTTGTGCTGCACACGCTTGCGACCTTGGCGCCCGGCGCCCGGCCCGCCGATCTGATTGACCGCGCCGTGCTTTTTCTGCGCGCCGAGCAGGATGCGACGGGCCTGTGGAACTACGAGGGGCGCGCGGGGCAGCGTGTGTACCCCGATCTTGACGACACCAGCTGCGCGGTGGCGGCGCTCCGGCTGGCTGGCCAGCAACCGGATTTCGCCTTTTTCGCCCATCTCTGGCGCTGCGAGGCGGCGGTGGGCGGGCCGTACTACACCTGGGTGGGCCTCAATGATCATCCCACCGCGCCCAACGCGCGCGAGGTTGATCCGCTGGTCAACGCCAATATCGTCTATTGCTGCGGGTGCCTGGGGATTGAGGTGCCGGGGGCGACGGCCTATCTGCGCGAGCGGATCGCCGCCGGCGACTATGCCGCCAAATATTGCGTCTCGCCGCATTTTCTGCTGTATGCCATCTCCAGGGCCTACGCTGACGGCCGGGTGGGAGGGCTTGAGACGTCGATGCCGGCGCTTCAGGCCTACATTTTGCGCGAGCTGCCGCCGCCGGACGCCGAGCCGTCGGCGTTCAATCTCGCCTGCCTGGCGGCCAGCCTGCTGAACAGCCGGGCGCCGGGCGCGATCGCCGCGCCGTATCTGGCGGCGCTGGTCGACCGGCAGGCGGCGGATGGATCCTGGCCAGCGTGGGCGGCCTACCTCGGCTTTCGCGGCTGGTACGACGGCGGCCCGGCCCTGACCATCGCGATCAGCCTTGACGCCCTCGCCAAAGCCCTCGCGCGAGACTCGTAAGCCCATCCCCAAGAGCCGTGTCAGCGGACGCCGCATGGTATCAGCGTCGGTCTTTTTTCGTTAAACCTCTGGAGCCCGCCGCCGATCCTCCCGCATGCAACGATGCCGCCGCGCTGCGCCCCCCATCTTCTCCCTGCGCCCATTCGCGCGGGCTCGCTGCGGGTTCGGACAGGCTATTCGCGCGCCCGGGCAGGGCGGCGTCCTCGACGCCGGCGCCAGCTCGCAGGCCATCCGCCGCCAGCTCGCAGGCCAGCTGAACGAGCCTGTCGGCGCTGGGCGCCACGGAGTCCCGCCGCCAGGCCACGCCGAACTCAACCGTCACCTGCGGCTCGCTGAGCGGCCGATAGATCACGTCTCCGCCCCAAAATCCCCGCAGCGCCGGCGATACCAATCCAACCCCCAGCCCGGCGGCGACCAGCCCCAGCACGGCCTGCTCGCTGCTCGCCTCCTGGCTTACGATCGGGCTGAAGCCCGCAGCGCGGCACAGCGCGATCAGCTGATCGTGGACAAAGGGCTCCTTGTCGCGCGCGTATTGGATGATCGACTCGCCAGCCAGCGCAGCTAACGGAATGGCGTCCAGCGCGCCCAGGGCGTGGCCAGCCGGCAGCGCGACCATGACCGGAAGCAGAAACAGCGGCGCGGCGCAAATCCGTGTGTCGGCCATGGGGATTTCGTAGAACGCCACATCGATCTCCCCCGCGAGCAATGCGGCCTGCAAATCCATCCCGCACAGCTCGCGCAGGGTGATCGCCACGTCCGGGCAGCGGGCGCGGAACGCCCGCAGCAGCGCCGGCAGGACGGCATACAGCAGGGTGGTTGTGTAGCCGATCGCCACGCGCCCGATTTCGCCGCGCGCCGCGCGCTGGGCCAGCGCCGCCGCCTGCGCGCTCTGGGCTAGGATCTGGCGGGCCTGCTGGAGGAAGACAGTTCCCGCCGCCGTCAGCTGGACCCGCCGCGTGGTGCGGACAAACAGATTGACCTTGAGTTCGGTCTCCAGCTGGCGAATCTGGAGGCTGAGCGGCTGCTGGGCCAGATGCAGCCGCCGCGCCGCCCGGCCGAAGTGGAGTTCCTCCGCGACCGCGACGAACGAGTGGAGGTGGCGCAGTTCCATGGCGATTATGGATCCTTTTATTGATAATATGTTCGATTATACATGTTGGATTTCCATAATGCCAGCGCCTATACTGACCAGGTCGCTGCGGACCGGCCGCCAGGGCCGGGATCGCTTGGGAAAGGATCCTCCGGTGCAGGAAATTGCTGCTGATGTCTATCTGCTCGCGGGCTGGCCGCGCAATGGGATCAACGTGTATGTGATGGACGGGTTTTTGGTGGACGCGGGGACGCGCCACGCGAGCCGGCGGATCCTCGATCAGGTGCGGGGGCGGCCGCTCGCCGGCCATGTGCTCACCCACGTCCACCCCGACCATCAGGGCGCGAGCCATGCGGTCTGCGCGGCGCTTGGCTTGCCGCTGTGGTGCGGCGCGCGCGACGCCGACGGGATGGAAGCCGGCGACTTGAGCCAGCTGATCCCCCAGAATAGCCTCACCCGGCTGCAAAAGCGCTTCTGGACCGGCCCGGCCCACCCGGTGGCCCGCCGCTTGGGCGAGGGCGACACGGTCGGCTCCTTCACCGTCGTCGACGCGCCGGGCCACTCGCCGGGCCACGTGGCCTTCTGGCGCGAACGCGACCGGGTGCTGATTCTCGGCGATGTGCTGACCAATATGAGCCTGCTGACGGGGAAAGCGGGGCTGCACGAACCGCCGCGCCGCTTCACTGTCGATCCGGCGGCGAACCGCCAATCGGCGCGCAAATTGGCCGCGCTGGATCCTGCGGTGGTGTGCTTCGGCCACGGCCCGCCGCTGCGCGATGGGGCGGCGCTGGGCGCGTTTGCGGACCGGCTGCGCCGCTAAATTTCATGGCAGCGCGTCCGGATAGCGCTGTCCCGGGGTTCGGCCGAGAAGCGGATCGGCTGCCCCCGGCGATCCATTATGATACGGCTGGCGGGCTGCGCCATCGCGGGCGCGCCCTTGTCGCAGGAGATATTCAATGACGGAACAGATTGGCATTCTGGGGACGGGCCAGATGGGAATCGGGCTGGCGCGCTGCCTCAGCGGCGCAGGCTATGCCGTGCTTTTGGGGTCGCGCGATCCCAGCCGGGCCGCCGCCCACGCCCAGGCGCTGGGGGGCGGCGTGCTACCCGGCGGCTACGCGGACACCGTGGCCGGCGCCACGATCGTGATCCCCGCGCTTGGCTTTGCCGATATGCAGGCGCTGCTGGCGGCGCTGGGGCCGGCGCTGGCGGGGAAAACGGTGGTCGATATCAGCACGCCGTGGGCCGAGGAGATCGGGGAGCAATCTGCCGCCGAGCGGCATGCCGCCCTGCTGCCGGACACGGCGCGCCTGGTCGGGGCCTGGAAAACAACCTTCGCCGGGCTGCTGGACCCCGCCGCCCGCGCCGGCGTCGTCCATGATGTGCTGATCTCAGGGGATGATCGGGCGGCCAATGACCGCGTGGCCGCGATCATCGGGGCGACGGGGTTCCGGCCAGTCGATTGCGGCCCGCTGGCGACGGCGCGGGTCGTCGAGGGGATGGTCCGACTGATGGGCCCGATCGCCCGGCGGCTGCCCCCCGCGTCAGGCCCGCGCCTCCCGGCCTGGAAGTTTTTGCCCTAGCGCCAGCCCGTCCTGCCGCCCCTCAAGCCTGTCAGCTCCCAGCGCGGGAGGACCAGGAAGCGCCGCGCCCCATGCGCGCAGTTCGCACGGGGCGCGGCGCTGGTTGCTCGCGGCGATCAGGCGAGATAGGGCGCCAGGGCATTGCGGGCGATCAGGAAGCCGCGCTTGACCAACGCCTCGCTCCCCTCGAACTGGCGATCCTCATGCTCGACGCTGACCACGCCGTCGTAGCCGGCCGCGTACAGCGCGCTGATGAACCGATCCCAGCGGATCTCGCCCAGCCCCGGCAGCCGCGGCACCTGCCAGCCCATCCCCAGCGAGAGGACGCCATGCTGGTACAGCCCCTCGCGGTCAATCTCCATATCCTTGGCGTGAACATGAAAGATGCGCGGGCCGAACTCCCGCACCACCCGCAGATAATCGATCTGCTGCCAGAGCAGGTGCGAGGGATCGAGATTCAAGCCGAAGTTGCTGGCGGGCAGCCGCGTGAACAGCTCGCGCCAGATCGCCGGGCTGTAGGCTAGATTCAACCCGCCCGGCCACTCATCGTCGGAAAAAATCATCGGGCAATTTTCGATCGCAATCTTGACCGCGTTCTCGGCGGCGAATGCCACAAGCTCGGGCCAGGCCGCGCTGAACAGCTCAAGATTGGCCGCCACCGTCCGGGCCGGATCGCGACCGACGAAGGTCCCGACCACCTCGACATGGAGCAAGCGGGCGGCCCGGATCACATGCCGCAGATGGTCGTGGGCGGCCTGGCGCTGCGCGGGATCGGGATGGAGGTGGTTGGGATAGTAGGCTAGGGCCGAGATCGTCAGGCCGTAGCCCGCCAGGAGATCGCGGATCGCCTGGGCTCCGGCGGCGTCAAGGGTCGCCGCGTCCAGGTGGGCGACGCCGGCGTAGCGCCGATCGGCGCCGCTGGCTGCGGGCCAGGCGGCGATCTCCAGCGCCTGGTAGCCATGGGCGGCCGCCCAGGCGGCTACCTCCTCCAGAGAAAGCTCGGGGAACGCGGCGGTCAGCAGTCCAAGTTTCATTGTCAGCTCCTTTCCAGCTCGATCCAGCGCCCTTCGCGGGCGCTGCGCAGAATGGCCTCGCCCAGCAGCAGCTCCTCGTGGCCGTCGCGGAAGGTCGGGTAATCGGGCGCTGCCGGGGGCCGGCCGGCCTCGATCGCCTGGTAAATCGCGCGATACAGCTGCTTGAAGGTGTCCGGAAAACCCTCGGCGTGGCCGCCCGGATAGCCGGTGATCGCGCGGGCGGGCGGCGCCAGCAGCCCCGGATCGCGCAGCAGGAGCTGGTTGGGGCGGTCGCGGTGGCCGATCCACAGCTCATCCGGGCGCTCGGAGTTCCAGGCCAGGGCCGATCGGGAGCCGCCGATTTCGAACGCCAGCTGATTCTTGCGCCCGGCGCTGACCTGGGAGACGCTCAGCGCGCCGCGCGCCCCGTCGGCGTAGCGCAGCAGGATGCTGGCGTAGTCCTCGGTGGCGATGGGCTGATCGACTGTCTCGGTTGCCGGCGCGGCGGCGCCGCCGAAGGTCGCCGGGGCGCGGGCGGGCTTCTGGCGCAGCGGCAGGAATGTGTGCAGGTCGGCCATCACCGCCGCCACCTGCTTGCCGGTGATGAAGGTCATCAGATCGAGCCAATGCGAGCCGATATCGGCGACCGCCCGCAGCTCGCCGCCCAGCTCCGGCTCCAGGCGCCAGTTCCAATCGCTCGGCAGCAGCAGCCAATCCTGGAAATAGGAGCCGGTGAGCTGCCAGATCTCGCCCAGCTCGCCGGCGGCCACCAGCGCGCGGGCCTGATGGCAGAGCGGATAGAAGCGCAGGCTGAAGTTGACCGCATGGATGACGCCGCGCTCCTCCGCCAATCGAACCAGCTCGCCGGACTCGCCGCTGGTGAGGGCCAGCGGTTTCTCGCAGATTACATGCTTGCCGGCCAGGATCGCGGCCCGGGCCTGGGGATAGTGGAGGTGGTTGGGCGTCGCCAGGTGGATCACCGTGATCGCCGGGTCAGCCAGCAGGGCCTCATAGGATGGATAGACGGGCGGCAGGCCGAGGCGGGCGGCCCGCGCCGCCAGATCCGAGCCCGGCGCGCCGACCACGCCGCCGACCGGG
>DASWWB010000554.1:0-10249 GCA_036406115.1 Herpetosiphonaceae bacterium | reverse complement strand
GCAGTGCCCCCTTGCATCCCCCAAAGGCCGTGGGTGGGCGTCTTTTGGGATCCGGGCGCACAGGGCCGTCGCAGGGCGGCCCGTTTTTAATTTTAGTGGTGAGTGTGAGATTGTTGCCGTAGCCACTTAAAAATAAGTGGTGAGACTGCATAATTGCCGCCGCCCCGCAAACCATGGTACCCACCAACCAGAAAAACACACCGACTACCCGCGTACCTTCGGGGGTGCAGGGGGCAACGCCCCTTGCGCTCCTCCCGACAGGGAGGCGGGGGTGGGTGCCCTCGCCCCAGCAGGGGCAATCACCCGCCAGGCCGGCGCGAAGGCCTCCTCCCGATTGACATCCTGCGACAGCGCCTCGTAGAATAGCCGAGGCAAGCCGCTAGCGATGGAGGCCCCGCATGACCGCCCCCGAACCGCCCCTGATCGGATTGATCGTCGACGCCAAGCAAACTGTCGCCCGGGCGCTGGCCGCCGTCCGGCAGACCCGCTCCGCCGGCGCGATCATCGTCGTTGACGAGAAGAACGGCGATTTCATCGCGCTGGAGCAGCTGGAGGCCGCCAGCCCCGCTGCGCCGATCAGCTCCGTCGCCGAGACCAAGCCCGTCAAGATCCTCAAGAAACGGCTGAACGGCACCTGCGAGTTCGTCTTCGGCGAGGCCGCCGCCACGCCCAAGACCTTCGACATGCGGGCGCTGGGCGACGCGCCCAAGCCGCGGGTCGTCAACGCCAGCGTGCGCTACGGCGACGGCGACGAGGAGCCGGTGCCGGCCGCCGCCTCGCTGGCCGTGGGCCAATCGTACCTGCTCCAGATCAACGTCGGCGCGCGCGACGAAGCCTCGCTGCTGCCCGCCGACACGCCGGCGCTGCCCGAGCCGCCGATCACCGCCGCCGGGCTCGACCTGCTGGTCAGCGTGATCAGCGCCAGCGACGCCCTGGTCTTCGCGGCGCCGACCCAGCCGCTCCATCTGCCGGCCAAGGGCGACAGCGCGCCGGTGCGGCTCTCGTTTTCAGCCAGGACACCGATCAGCGAGGCGCTGGTCTGGGTCCATGTCTACTACCGGCTCAATCTGCTGCAAACCATCGAGCTGCGCCTGGCGGTGACGGCCACCGAGCAGGATCTGCCGGCGCCGGCCGCCGCCAAGGTGATCTACAGCCGGACCAAGGATTTCGCCGACGTGGCCCGGCTGGGCGGCAAGGAGCTGACGCTGCGGCTGTTCGGCGACGGCGACAGCTACCGCATGAGCATCGCCTGGCCCGGCGACGGCGAGCGCGGCCGGCGCGACCCGGTGCGCGGCCTGACCGTCGCGCTGCCCGTGAGCAAGCAGGCCCTGACCGATGCCGTCGTCGCCGCCCGCAACACGCTGTACGAGACCACCTGGCAGCCCTCATATCGCAAGGGCGTCAAGGGTACCTTCGCCGAGCGGCGCGAAAGCCTCTACCAGCTGGCGGTGGCCGGCAACCGGCTCTACACAACGCTGTTCTATCCCGAGAACGCCACCGCCGAGCAGGCCCGCTCGCTGGAGGGCGTCCGCGCCTGGCTCGCCGACGCCCTCGCGTCGGCCGAGGGCGAGCGCGCGCCGACCATCCAGATCATCCACGAGAATCCGCCGGGCGGCCTGCCCTGGGCCTTGCTCTACCCCGCCGCCGTCGCCGAGCAGGGCGACGTGGACTACAGCCAGTTCTGGGGCTGCTCCTACCGCCTGGAGATCCTGACGCCCCAGTTCGCCGAAAACGCCAAGGCCAGCGTCGCGCCCGCCGAGCGGGTGCGGGTGGCCGGCGGCGCCTACACCTTCCGCGTGCCAACCGACGCCGGGGTGGTCGATGTCACCGCCCAGCACCGCCAGTTCCTGGACTCGTTCGCCCCGGCCGGCGGCCCTTGGGAGGTCGAACTGCGCGACCAGGCTGACCAGGCCAGCTTCGGCGCGCTGCTGGAGCAGAGCGACATCGTCTATATGTTCTGCCACGGCCACACCGCCAAAAGCGCCGATGATTCCGTCGATTGGGTCGGCCGCTTCCGCGAGCAACTGGCCAAGCTGCCCGACGAGACCAAAGCCAAATACGGCGATCTGCTCAAGCTTGAGCAGGAGCGCTACCAGCCCAGCGATCCCAACCTGGGCGACAGCTGGCTGATGTGGAACCAAAGCCTGCTGCCGCTGCGCCAGATCAAGCAGTGGACCCCGCAGCTCCGGCGCAAGCCGCTGGTGATGCTGAACATGTGCGAATCGGCCCAGGTGCTGCCGGCGCTGGGGACCGGCTTCGTGCCGTTTTTCAGCCAGATCGGCGCCCGCGGCGTCGTCGGCACCGAGTGCCCCATGCTGGCGACCTTCGCCGCCGAGTTCGGCCAGCGCGCGCTCCAGCGCCTGGCGGCCGGCGAGGCGATCGGCGACGCGCTGGTGGCGCTGCGCAAAGAATTCATCGAGCAGGAGCGCAACCCGCTCGGATTGGCCTACACGTATTATGGCGATGCCGATCTTTCATTCAAGGGAGGAAATCCATGAGCGACCCGCAACAGACGCAGATCGAACAGCAGGTGCGTGAGCTGGCGACCCTGAAGGAGGACGATCTTTACCGCAAGCTGGGCGAGCAGATGCGCCAGGCCGAGCTGGCCGCCGCCGACGACCCCGAGGCGCTGGCCGAGGCCCAGGCCAAAGGCGCCTTCGCGACGCCCAAGGGCGTCGAGATGGGGCTGGGCGAGAATCTGCGCGAGTTTGGCCGCCGCTGGTGGGGCCAGATCGAGCCGCAGCTCTACAAGCTGCTCTGCTCCGCCGACAACCCGCAGCGCGATGAGATCCTGGCCGCTCTGCCCGCCAGCAAGGGCGGCACCGCCCCGGCCGCGACCGGCGGCGCCACCACCTCCGCCAGCGCCGACACGATCGCCCTGGCCCTGGCCCCGCTGCTGATCAGCCTCTTGCCGTTCAGCCTGTCGATCATCGCCTCGACCGCCGCCACGATCGCCGCCAAGATGATCATCTCCTCCGGCCTCAAAACCACCTGCGAGATGTGGCAGGAGTCGATCGAGGCCCGCGAGAAGGAAGCGGCCGCAGCCAACCCGCCAGCCGCCGAGGGCGCCCCCGGCGACGCCGCTGGGAGCCCTCCGGGCACCGCCCCCGCCCCCTAAGCTCATCTTCCCCGCCCTCCGCGCCCCGACGACACGAACGGTCGCCGGGGCGCTGCCGTTTAGCCCGCGCCACCCCGCCGCCGAACACAACCGATGAACCTTTGCCGCGCAGCCCGTATCTCATCAGCAGCGAAAGATTGAGCCACCGAGACACAAGGAGCTGCGATGAACCGCGTACGGCTTGCGATGGGATGGATGCTGCTGACGGCCCTGGCGCTCGGCGCCGCCCCGACCCGCGCCCAGCAGCCGGGGAGCCAGCAGGGCGGCCCGGCGGCGCTGGTCAAGGATATCAATCCGGCGCCCGGCGTCTCCGGCTGGCCCGGCGGCCTGGTCGCCTTCGGCGGCAGCGCGTTCTTCACCGCTGACGACGGCCAGCATGGCGCGGAGCTGTGGAAAACCGACGGCACCGCCGCCGGCACGGTCCTGATCAAGGACATCAACCCGGCGGGCAGCGGCGTCATCTCATACACCCAGCTGCTCGTCAGCGGCGGCGCGCTCTATTTCGGCGCCGACGACGGCCAGCACGGCCGCGAGCTGTGGCGCACCGACGGCACCGAAGCCGGCACGGCGCTGGTCAAGGACATCAATCCCGGCGCCGCCGATGGCTACCTCTACGGCACCGATTTCTACGGCACGCCGATCTTCATCGCCGACGACGGCGTCCACGGCTCCGAGCTGTGGCGCTCGGACGGCACCGAAGCCGGCACGGCGCTGGTGCAAGAAATTCATCCCGGCCCCGACGCCGGCTGGCAGGCCCGGCCCAGCGGGTTCGCCGCCGCCAACGGATGGTTGTATTTCAGCGCCGACGACGGCCAGCACGGCCGCGAACTGTGGCGCACCGACGGCTTCTCCGCCACCACAACCTTGGTCAGGGACATCCGGCCCGGCGCCGAGGGCTCCAATCCCGAAGAATTGCTGTATGTCGAGGGCAAGCTCCACTTCGCCGCCGCCGATGGCACACAGACCTACTCCAAAGCGCTCTGGACCACCGACGGCACTGCGGCCGGCACGATCAAACGCAACGCGCTCCCGGTCGGCGCCGCTGGCGACCAAGCCATCGATCTCTTCAACATCGGCGGCAAGCTCTACTACTCTAGCAGCAGCAGCGCCCGCTTCACCTGCGGTTTCCATGGCCCGGCTATCGACATGGTGTTGAGCGCCTGCCCCTCCCAAAGCGGCATCGCCCAAGCCTACGGCCGGGTCTTTTTCACCACCGGCGGCTGGATGCGCACCAACCAGCTCTGGACGACCGACGGCACCGACGCCGGAACAAGCCTCTTCAGGCAACAGCCGGCAGAGACCTACATCGCGGAACTGACCGAGGCCAAGGGCTGGTTGTTTTATTCGGGCAACGACGGGCAGCACGGCCAGGAGCTGTGGCAGTCCGCCGGCACGCCGGCCGGCACCGCGATGATCCAGGACATCAATCCCGGCGCCGGCGACAGCCACCCGTACCAATTCACCCTGGTCGGCGATCGGCTGATCTTCACCGCCGACGACGGAACGCATGGCTCCGAGCTGTGGTCGCTGCCGCTGGGGCCGCGCTGGGCTCATCGCCTGTGGGCGCCGCTCCTGGACCGCTAAGCGCCGCTCGCCGTCCGAAATGAACCTGCCGCGCCGCTTGCGTATCTCATGGCCAGCGAGATGATGATGAAGGAGATCCCATGAAACGCATTTGGTTCGCGCCCGCAATGCTGCTGTTGATCGCGTTGGCAGCCACGCCAGCCCAGGCCGGTCCGCCCGCACGCGCGCAGGGCAGCCCGGCAGTCATGCTGAAAGATATCAACCCGCAGCAGCCCCCAGCTCTCAGCATCGGCCCTCGGAACCTGACCGTCGTCGGCGAAACCGTCTTCTTCACCGCCGATGACGGCGTCCATGGCCGCGAGCTGTGGCGCACCGACGGCACGCCTGAAGGCACCGCGATGGTCAAAGATATCACGCCGGGCTCTGCCGGCGACGGCCCTGGCAGCTTGGTGGCCCTCAACCAATCGACACTCCTGTTCAGCGCCGACGACGGCATCCATGGCCGCGAGCTGTGGAAAACGGACGGCACCGAGGCCGGCACCCGGCTCGTCAAGGACATTATGCCCGGCGCCGGCGGCAGCCGCGATGTGTTCGACTACAACACCCTGCTCAACGGCGTCGTGATTTTCCGATCCAACGACGGTCGCGGAGCGGAGCCATGGCGCACCGACGGCACCGAGGCCGGCACCCGGCTCATCAAAGACATCAATCCCGGGCCGGGCCCCGAGTGGGATTATGGCATGCCGAAGCCGGCGGCAGGTGGCGGCTGGATGTACTTCACCACGGACGACGGCGTCCATGGCGACGAACTGTGGCGCACCGACGGCACCGCCGCCGGCACGACGCTGGTCAAGGACGTGCGCAGCGGCGCGGTCGGCTCCGACATCGCAGTGATGATCTACGCCAACGACGCCTTGTATTTCACCTCCAATACCGGCAATGGGATCTTCCAGATGGCGCTCTGGCGCTCCGACGGCACGGCGGCGGGCACCGCGATCGACCGGGTCGTCAGCACCGCAGGACGCCACGGCGAATATCAGACCAGCCTCTACAACCTTCGCGGCGCCCTTTATTTCATCGCCCCCTATGGCGGCGGCTGCGATCTTCACGGGCCGCAGTTCGAGCATTATTTCCCATTCTGCTCGTATGGATTAATTGAGGCGGGCGATGCGATCTTTATGGGCGCTGGCGATGAAGCCACCGGCGCCGAACTGTGGCGGACCGACGGCACCGAAACCGGCACTGGCATCGTCAAGGATATCCGGCCTGGCGCCGGGCACGCCTATCCCTCGCACTTAACCTTCGCGGGCGGCTGGATCTTTTTTTCCGCCATCGACGGCGTCCATGGCGCCGAACTATGGCGCTCCGACGGAACAGAATCAGGCACCTCGCTGGTCCAAGACATCAATCCCGCCGGGGACGGCATGTCCAACGTCGGCGACGGCGCGCCTGACGGAATCATGGTCGCCGCAGGCAGGCGGCTGCTGTTCGTGGCCGACGACGGCGTCCACGGCGAGGAGCTGTGGGCGCTGTCGCTGGAGCCGGATCTGGCCCGCCGCCTGTTCATCCCGCAGATCGGCAACTGAGCGCCGCCCTTCGCGTCCGTGCCCGCCTTCACGAGCCCTGCCATCCGGCGGGGCGTCGTGGTGTACAATGGGCGGGTGGTAAGGAGGCTTGCATGACAGGACGGCACCTGACGATCGCCCATCTGTATCCGGAGCAGATGAACATCTACGGCGACCGCGGCAATATCATCACCCTGCGCCAGCGCTGCGCCTGGCGGGACATCGCGACGACCGTGCTGGCCGTCGGGCCGGGCAGCGCGGTGGACTGGGACGCGGTGGACCTGGCCTTTTTCGGCGGCGGCCAGGACAGCGGCCAGGCGCTGATCGCCGCCGATTTCGTCAAGCACCAGGCGGAGGGGCTGCGGCGCGCCGCCGAGCAGGGCATGGTGATGCTGGCGATCTGCGGCGGCTACCAGATGCTCGGCCACTACTTCCTGACCTACACCGGCGAAAAGCTGCCCGGCATCGGCGTGCTCGATGTCCACACTGTCGGCGGCACCGAGCGCATGATCGGCAACATCGCGGTCGAGGCCGACTGGGGCGCCGGCCGCCAGCAGCTGGTCGGCTTCGAGAATCACAGCGGCAGCACCCAGCTCGGCTCCGGCGTCCGGCCGCTCGGCCGCGTGCTGCACGGCTGCGGCAACAACGGCAAGGACGGCACCGAGGGCGCGGTCTGGAACAACATCCACGGCTGCTACATGCACGGCTCGCTGCTGCCGAAAAACCCCCATTTCGCCGACCATCTGATCAGCCTGGCGCTCGGCCGCCGCGAGAGCCAGTCGCCCGGCGCCGCTGCGGCCCTGGCCCCGCTGGACGACCGGGTCGAGCTGACCGCCCGCGACACGATGCTCGGCCGGCTGGTCGGGCGCTGAAGGAGCCGCGATGACTGACCACGCCCCGGCGTTCCCCCAGGCCGATCTCGGCGGCCTGCTGGAGCTGGACCCCAACGGCGCCTACGCGCCCCTGCCGCGCCTCTGCGAGCGGCTGGCCATCCCGCTCGCGCCCCAGGTGCGCCGCGCCCGCAAGCACCCGGTGCTGCGCGGCGGCTTCCGGGTCCTCAAGCTTGAAAACGACGACGGCGAGCTGGAGAAACAGCCCTGCCTGCGGGTCGATCTGGTGCCGCTCTGGCTGATCGGGCTGGACGCCGAGGTTGATCCCGCGCTGCGGGCGACGGTCGCCAGCATCGGCAGCGAGGCGGCCTCGCTGGCCTGGCAAGCCTTCAAGCCCCAGGGCTTCGTCAGCGACGACCAGCTCGTCCCCGACCGCTTCCGCCAGTCCCCCGCCGAGACCGCCTACGTCGGCCAGCAGGCGATCGCCAATCTCGCCCGCCAGCAGATGCTGCTGGAGCGCCAGATCAGCGCCGATCGCGCCGCCCGCGAGGAGGGCCGCCCCGCCGCCGAGCTGGATCCCCAGGCCGTGCTGCTGGCCCAGACGGTCCGGCGGGTCGCCACGACGCTCGCCGAGCGCTCCCGCCGCAACGAGTACCCGGGGATTTTCGACGGGCTCTACCGCCAGTGGGGCATCGCCTCCTACCGCCGCATGCCGCCCGCCCGCCTGCGCGAGGCCCTGGAGTGGCTGGAGCGCTGGTACGGCGACGCGATCGGGGAACCGGAGCCGGAGCCAGATATTTAGTCGTCAGGGGGCAGTCGTCAGTCGTCAGGTTCGTCGCTTGACGCCCAATGCGGCCTCTCCATGGCCAATCGCCAGCTATCAGGTCTTAGCGACCGATGGCTGGCGATTGGCTTTGGGTAGCTCATCAGCCCGTCCCCAGCCCCCTTGCCCCTGACGACTGACGACTGATGACTAACCCCTACCCCAAAAATCCCCCCACCAACCCCCCGCCGTCCATCACCATCGCGGTGCCGGAGGTGTAGGCCGAGGCCGGGCTGGCCAGGTACAGCGCGGCGCCAGTCACCTCGTCGGTGACGCCGATCCGGCCGAGCGGCGTGTTGCGGTTGACGTTCTCCAGGATCTGCTCGTTGTTCCAGAGCGCCGAGCTAAAGCGGGTTTTGATCACGCCCGGCGCGATCGCATTGACCCTGATGTTCTCGCCGCCCAGCTCCTGGGCCAGCTGCTTGGTCAGCGCGATCACCGCCGCCTTGGAGACGCTGTAGACGCCCATCGCCGTGCCCGGGTGCAGGCCGGCCACCGAGGCCACGTTGATGATCGAGCCGCCGCCCGCCCGCGCCATGTGCGGCGCCACAGCCTGCGCGACCCAGAAATAGCCCTTGACGTTGACCTCGAAGGTTTTGTCCCACTGGCTTTCCTCGGCGTCGAGCAGCCGGCCGAAATGGGGATTGGTGGCGGCGTTGTTGACCGCGACGTCGATCCGCCCCCACTCGTCGGCGACGCGCCCGACCAGCGCCCGCACCTGGTCGCGGCTGCCGGTGTGGCAGGCGACCGCCAACGCCGTCCCGCCGGCGGCGGTGATCGCATCCGCCACCGGCTGCACGCCCTCCAGCTTGCGCGAACACAGCGCCACTTTGGCCCCCGCCTGGGCGAAGGCGTGGGCGATCGCCTCGCCGATGCCCCGCGACGCCCCCGTCACGATCGCCACTTTGCCGTCAAGCCGAAACATCTCCATCGGTCGCGCTCCTTTGCATCAGGCTCATCACTGCCTAAAAAATAGCGTTGGGGGGAGGGATCAGGGGTCAGGGATCAGGGGTCAGGCCGGACGGGGCCGCTGGCGGGCGCCGCCCAGGACAACCGATTCCTCAATCAACCGCAGCCAATTGATCGGCGCCGCCGATCGCAAAGCCGCGTCGCGCAGCCGCAAGCTAGTCCTGACCCCTGGCCCCTGATCCCTCCCCCCTAAACAACCCCATCAAGCCAGCGCAGCGCCTCCTCACGGCCGGCCCAGCGCTCATCGAGCTGGGCGGCGCGGGCGCGGGCCAGCAGCTCGGCGTAGCGCGGCCCGGGCGGCAGGCCGGCAGCCCGCAGATCGTTGCCGTTGAGCAGCGCGGCGACCGGCCGCAGGCGCTCCAGGTAGGCCGCGATCCGCTCGGCGGCCAGCCCGCCGCTGTCGAGCGCCGCCGCGCGCAGCGCCAGCTCGTCGAACGGCGCCAGCAGGCGATCGAGGCCGCCGTCGCCCAGCGCCAGCGCGCGCAGCTCGGGGTCCAAGCTGTCGAGGCGGTTGCGCTGCGCCACCAGTTGGCGGACACGCTGGGGCAGCAGGAAGCGCTCGGCCAGCGCGGCGCGCTCATCAGCGGGCAGCGGACCCAGCAGCAGCAGCAGCAGCAGATCGCGCCGTAGCTCGGCCGGCAGCTCCAGCGCCAGAGCCGATTCGACCCGGGCGGCGATGGGCTGATCGAAGCGCAGCGCCGGATGCAAGGCCGCCAGCAGGCCGGTCTCCGCCAGCAGCGCCAGGGCGGCGGGCGCGCCCGGCTCCTCCAGCAGCAGGCGCAGCTCGTGGCGGATGCGGGCCGGCGTGGTGCGATGGATCAGGCCCTGGGCGATCGCGTCGCCGATCAGCTCGCCGGTGCGCGGCTCGATGGCGAAGCCGAGGCGGGCGGCCAGGCGCACGGCCCGCAGCAGCCGGGTCGGATCGTCGATGAAGCTCAGGTTGTGCAGCACGCGGATCAGCTTGCGCTCCAGGTCGCGCAGGCCGCCGTAAAAATCGTAGAGATGGCCGCGGCGGGCCGGCGTCAGCGCGAGCGCCAGTGTGTTGACGGTGAAATCGCGGCGGTGCAAATCGTGGCGCAGCGAGGCGGCCTCGACCTCCGGCAGCGCGCTGGGGTGCTCGTAAAACTCGGCGCGGGCGGTGATGAAATCCAGGTGCGGCAGGTCGGGCGCGTCCGGCCACTCGACGGTGGCGGTGTGGAAAGCCTCGTGCGAGCGCAGCGCGCCGCCGGTCGCCTGGGCCAGCTCGCGGGCCACCGCAACCGCGTCGCCCTCGATCACCAGGTCCAGGTCGCCGGGGCGGCGCCCGAGCAGCAGATCGCGCACGAAGCCGCCGACGGCGTACAGCCCCCAGCCATGGCGGGCGGTGATCGCGCCGGCATGGGCGACATGGGCGGCCTGGTCCGGGCGCAGCAGCGCGTCG
>DASWWB010000553.1:0-5506 GCA_036406115.1 Herpetosiphonaceae bacterium | reverse complement strand
GCCGGCGCGGCGGGCACGCTGCGGGCCGCCTGGCTGGGAGCGGGCCGGGCGGAGCGGGCCACGCGCAGCTTCAGCAGCCGCTCCAGCTCGGCGAGCAGGGTCAGGACCTTGAACGGCTTGAGCAGATAGACATCGGCGCCGATCGCCAGGCGCTGGGCGGCGCCCTCGGTCGGCGTCTGGCCGGTCACGACAACGATCGGGGTGGTTGATTGGCTCTTGATGGCTTTGCAGACTTCCCAGCCGGGCAGCCGGGGCAGATTGAGATCGAGGACGACGGCGTCGGGGCGGCGCTCGGCGTACAGCGCGAGGGCGTCCTGGCCGTTGCCGGCGCTGATCACCTCGCAGCCGACCCGCTGCAACAGGACCTGGATCAGCACGGCGATATCGGGATGGTCTTCGACAACCAGGATTCGAGGCGGTCGCATACGGGCTCCTTGGAGGCTAGGCGAAGTCCCTTGATCGTAGCCCGCGCCGCCGCCGGCCCGCAACCCGCCCGGATGACGGAACCCTGACAGTTGGCCGGGCTCGGCCGCCGGATCGATGGCGCGCCGCCCCGGGCCCGCTATACTCGCAGCCGTCAGCCACCAAGCAAAGGAGCCCGCTTGATCAATCCGCCCAGCCTGATCGTCATCTCCGGCCACCCGGCCAGCGGCAAAACCACCCTCGCCCGCTGGCTCGCCCCCCAGATCCGCCTGCCGCTGTTCGAGCGCGACGCGCTCAAAGAAACCCTCTACGACACGCTCGGTTGGAGCGACCGCGCCTGGTCGCGCCGGCTTGGCGCCGCCAGCGTCGCCCTGCTGTTCCAGGTGATCGAGGCCCAGCTGGCGGCCGGCGGCTCGTGCGTCGCCGAAAGCAATTTCTTCCCGGCCTTCGACGAGCCGCGCTTCGCCGGCCTGCTGGAGCGCCATCCCGCCCGGCTTTTGCAGCTCCACTGCCGGGCCGACGACGCGACCCTGCTGGAGCGCTTCCGCCGCCGCGCGCTGTCCGGCGAGCGCCACCCCGGCCATGTCGACCACGGCAGCCAGGATGAGTTCGCCGAGCGGCTGCGCGAGCCGGCGCCGCCGCTTGCTCTCCCCGGAGCGACCATCATCATCGACACCGGCGATCCGGCAGGGATCGATCGCGCCGCGCTGCTGGAGCAGATCCGCGCCTGGCTGGCCGCGCCCGCCAATGATTGATTGAAAAGGAGCGATTCATGCATCCATTCACCACTGAGCCGTCGCATCCGCTGCTCCGGGCGCTGGTAGCCGGCCTCGAAGCCGGCGACCAGGCGGCCGAGGCCCGTTTCTGGGCGGAGGTCGAGGCGGACGGCGCGCCGCTGCTGGCGCCGGCCGGCGACGAGGTCGATGTCACCTTCGTCTGGCGCGGCGACGAGGCGACCGGCAGCGTGGCGGTCATCCAGGACTGGGGCGCCGACGGCATCCGCGAGCTGCTGATGGCCCGCGTGCCGGGCAGCGCCGCATGGCACCTGACTCGCCGCCTGCCCGCCGACACCCGCACCACCTACCAGCTCGCCCCCAGCCCCGATCCGCTGGCGCCCGAGCTGACAGCCGACAACTATCGGCTCGATCCGCTCAATCCCCGGACCTACGCCGCGTATGTCGACGAAGCCGGCGGCTGGTCGATCAATTTCTCGCTGCTGGAGCTGCCGGCGGCGCCGCCCTTGCCGTGGGAGGAGGCGAATGCGCCCGGGTACGCGCTTGCGGGTGGCAGCCTGGAGCTGTCCCAGCCCCTCGGCGACGAGCGGCGGGTCTGGGTCTATCAGCCGGCAGGCGACCCGCCCGGGCCGCATCCGCTGCTGCTGGTGTTCGACGGCCGGCTCTACAAAGATCAGATGGGCGTCACGCTGATGCTTGACGCGCTGATCGCCGCCGGGCGCATCCCGCCGGTCGTCGCCGCGCTGATCGACAATCCCGACCGCCAGGAGCTGGTCTGCGACGAGGACTTCGCCGCGACGGTCGCCGAGCGGCTCATCCCGTGGCTGCGCGAGCGCTACCCGGTCAGCGCGGCGCCGGAGCGGACCTACGCCATGGGCTCAAGCTACGGCGGGCTCGGCGCGGCCTTCCTGGCCCTGCGCTACCCCCAGACCGTCGGCGCGGTGATCTCGCAGACCGGCTGGTTCCGCTGGGCGCCGGCCGGCGACGCCGAGCTTGAGTGGCTGGCGCGCCAGATCGCCGCTGGCGGGTGTCCGCCGATCCGTTTCTACCTCGATGTCGGCAGCCTGGAGACCGCGCGCCTGCTCGACGGCGGCCTCTCGCAGCTGGAGGCCAACCGCCACATGCGGACCGTCCTCCAGGCCAAGGGCTGCCAGGTCGCCTACCGCGAATACCACGGCGGCCACGACTACAGCAGCCTCCGGCAGCCGCTGTACGAGGCGCTGGCGGCGATGATCAAGTAGGGGTCAGGGGCCAGGGGTCAGGCCGGACGGCATGGAGGCGGGCGCCGCCCAGATGCCTCGCGGCGCTGCAGCCAATCACCCCTTGATCCCTGGCCCCTGACCCCTGACCCCTGATCCCCGTTTCCCTTGTGATATACTGGCGGCGATTAAAGCCAAGCTTCCCCCGCCCGGCCATCGGCGCTGCTGGCCGGCGGCCGGGACACGCATCAAAGGATAGCGCGTGGAATCATTTGTGATTGAGGGCGGGCAGCGCTTAAGCGGCACGATCACGCCCACCGGGAATAAAAACGCGGCGCTGCCGCTGCTGGCCGTCGCCCTGCTGACCGACGAGCCGATCATCTACCGCAACATGCCCAACATCGGCGACGTGCGGGTCAAGCTCAAGCTGCTGGCCGATCTGGGCGTCGAGGTCGAGTGGCTGGAGCACAACACGCTGAAGCTGCACGCCCGCGACGTGCGCGGCTCCGAGCCGGATCCCGAGCTTTGCGCCCGCATCAGGACCTCGATCCTGCTCGCGGCGCCGCTCTTGGTGCGCACCGGCCGCGCCGTGCTAGCCCGCCCGGGCGGCGACTCGATCGGCCACCGCCGGCTTGACACCCACTTCCTGGCCCTGCGCACGCTGGGCGCCGCCGTCACCGTCACCAACAGCGCCTACGACCTGAGCACCGCCGGCCTGCGCGGCGCCGAGCTGTTCCTCGACGAGATGAGCGTCACCGGCACCGAGCAGGCGGTGATCGCCGCCGTGCTGGCCGAGGGCGAGACGATCATCTCCAACGCCGCCTCCGAGCCCCACGTCCAGGATGTCTGCCGCTGCCTGGCCCAGATGGGCGCGCAGATCGACGGCATCGGCACCAACACCCTCCGCATTCGCGGCGTCGCCAAGCTGGGCAGCGCCGAATTCACCCTCGGCCCCGACTACATGGAGGTCGGCTCGTACATCGGCCTGGCCGCCGTCACCGGCAGCGCGCTGCGCATCGCCAACGCCCGCCCCCAGGAGCACCGCATGACCAGAATCATGTTCGGCCGGCTGGGCGTGCGCTGGGAAGACGATGGCCCGGATATTGTAGTGCCCGGCGATCAGGAGCTGCGCGTCCAGGACGACCTGCACGGCGTGGTGCCGAAAATCGACGACAGCCCATGGCCGGGCTTCCCGCCGGACCTGATGAGCATCGCCCTGGTGCTGGCCACCCAGTCCCACGGCACGGTCCTCATCCATCAGAAGATGTTCGACGGCCGGCTGTTCTTCGTGGACAAGCTGCTCGGCATGGGCGCCAGGATCATCCTGTGCGACCCGCACCGGGCGGTGGTGGTCGGCCCGGCCAAGCTGTTCGGCGAGAAGCTGACCAGCCCGGACATCCGCGCCGGCATGGCCCTGGTCATCGCGGCGCTCTGCGCGACCGGCACCAGCGTCATCTCGAATATCGCTCAGATCGACCGCGGCTACGAGCGGATCGACGAGCGGCTGGCGGCGCTGGGCGCGCGCATCACCAGGCGCAGCGACGCCAAATAGGATCCGAGCCCGCAAGGCGCATCTTGCATATCGAAGGAGACCTTCCGTGACAACCACAGAACCGCGCCGCCGAATCCTCGTCGCCGACGACGACCCGGGGATTCGCAATCTGCTCTGCGATGTCTTCGAGGAAGAGGGGTTTGAGCCGGACGCCGCCGAGCATGGCGGCGAGGTGCTCGCCAAGCTCGCCAAAAACAATCTCTACGATCTGCTGATCATGGATGTGCGCATGCCGGGCCAGGACGGCCTGACCGTGCTGGAGCAAATCCGCAAGACCGGCCACAGCCTGCCGGTGATCATGATGACCGCCCACGGCACCTCATCGACCGCCATCCGCGCCATTCAGATCGGGGCCTATGATTATGTCATCAAGCCCTTCGACGTGGAGGAGGTGACGCTGGTCGTCAAGCGGCTGTTCGACCATCAGCAGCTGGCCTCCAAGGTCAAGGAGCTGGAGGAGAAAAGCTTCGACCCGCGCGACAAGATCATCGGCAACAGCGCCGCGATGCAAGATGTCTACAAGCAGATCGGCCGCGTGGCCCACACCGACGCCACCGTGCTGATCACCGGCGAGACCGGCACCGGCAAGGAGCTGATCGCCCAGACCCTGCACACCAACTCCGCCCGCCGCAACGGCCCGATGATCAAGGTCAACTGCGCGGCGCTGCCCGAGTCGCTGCTGGAGAGCGAGCTGTTCGGCCACGAGAAGGGCGCCTTCACCGGCGCGCTGGCCCAGCGCAAGGGCCGCTTCGAGCTGGCCCACAAGGGCACGATCTTCCTCGATGAGATCGGCGAGATGACCCTCGCCACCCAGAAGAAGCTGCTGCGCATCTTGCAGGAGCGCGAGTTCGAGCGGGTCGGCGGCAGCACGACGGTGCGGGTCGACGTGCGCGTGATCGCCGCCACCAACCGCGACCTGGAGGCCGACGTGCGGGCCGGCACGTTCCGCGAGGACCTGTTCTACCGCCTCAACACCTTCACCCTCCATCTGCCCGCGCTGCGCCAGCGCCACGGCGACATCCCGCTGCTGATCGAGTATTTCCTCGACAAGTACCGCTTCTCGCCCTCCTCGCCGCCGGCCAAGATCTCCGAGGAGGCGATGGACCGGCTGGTGAACTACGAGTGGCCGGGCAATGTGCGCCAGCTGGAGCACGAGATGGAGCGGGCCGCCATCCTGGCCCAGGGCGGCGTCATCACCAGCCAGCAGCTCTCGCTCGCCCCCGCCGGCCGCAGCGCGCTCCAGGTCGATATCGCCGCCCGCATCCGCGAGGGCGTCAGCCTGGCGACGGTGCTGGAGGAGGTCGAGCGGCTCGCGCTCCAGGAGGCCCTGGCCCAGCACGAGGGCAACCACGACGCCGCCGCCCACGCCCTGGCGCTCTCCAAGGCCGAGCTGGCGAAGAAATTGAAGGGGTATGGGCTGGGGTAGGACGGAGGGGCCAGGGATCAGGGGTCAGGCCGGACGCCGGCAAAGCGGGCGCATCCCGAAGCAGACGACGACCCAAGGTTGAGCCCTGTTTAAGTCCCATCGATCGGAAATCGGCCCGCGTAGCCGATAAACGCGCCAAGCAAAGTCCGGGGGGCGCTGCCGAAATTTCGGC
>DASWWB010000552.1:0-3112 GCA_036406115.1 Herpetosiphonaceae bacterium | reverse complement strand
TCGGCCAGATGGTGGTCGCCGGCGCGGGCGGCCAGGTAGCGGTGGGCCGGTCGGGCGTAGCGGCGGTAGAGCCGCAAAAAGCTGTCGGCGTCGCCGCGCGCGGCCCGCAGCGCGTCGGCGGCGTCGCGGTCGGCGTCCAGCCCATCCGCCGGGTACCCGCTCGCAGGTGGCGGGCCGAGCGCGGCCTCGATTGTCTCAAGCGTTGCCATCGATCATCTCCTATCGGCGCTTCCAGAAGCGGGAAACCGTGGCCCGGGGGCGGTCCGGCGCCGGACTGCGCGCCCCGGTACGCTATGGGTATCGGCGGCGGCGGGCGGAAAGTAACAGCCCCAGAGCAAGCTTGGACTCCGAGACAAGAACGCGCGGCGCCGGCGAGCCGGACCAGCCGTTGCAGGAACGAAGGCTAGGCCGATTGGCGGTCGTAGTTGCGGACAAGCATGCCGGCCGCCGGCCGCATGCCAAGCGCCGCGTAGAACGGCTGCACCTCGGGATCGCACAGCAGGTCGATCGCGTAGAGGCCGCCCAGCGTCGCCAGCATGCGCCGGGCCAGCTCGGCGCCGATCCCGCGCCGCTGGTGGCTCGGCAGCACCTCCAGCAGCGGGATGAAGGCGCTCAGGACGCCGTCGCTCAGCGCGTTGACGAAGCCGACGACCCGCCCGCCGTCCAGCGCCAGCCAGACGTGGGCGCTGCCGCGCAGCAGATCGAGATGGCGCGCCGCGCTCGGCGGATTGTGCCAGCCGACGAAAAAGCCCTCCAGCCAGCCGGCGTCGATCCCCTCCAGCGAATCCGTGTACTGAATCATGCGGCAGTCCTTTCATATGGCATCCCGGGCTGATCATAGCACTGCGGCGGCGGCAAAAGAGGGGACGCCGCTGGTTTATAATGCCCGCACGATTGAATCAACCCTAGCGAGGTGTTTGTGGACAACAAGGTCATCTACTCGATGGTGGGTGTGAGCAAGATCCATCCGCCGAATAAACAGGTGCTCAAGGATATTTACCTCTCGTATTTCTACGGCGCCAAGATCGGCGTCCTCGGCCTCAACGGCGCCGGCAAATCCAGCCTGCTGCGCATCCTGGCCGGCGAGGACCAGGATTACCAGGGCCAGATCGTCAAGGCGCCCGGCTACACCGTCGGCTTCCTGCCCCAGGAGCCGGCGCTCGACGACAGCAAAACCGTGCGCGAGATTGTCGAGCAGGGCACGCAGGAGATCGTCGACGCGCTGCGCGAGTACGATGAGATCAACGCCAAATTCGCCGAGGAGATGACCGGCGACGAGATGGACGCGCTGCTCCAGCGCCAGGGCGAGGTCCAGGAGAAGCTGGACCATCTCAACGCCTGGGATCTCGACAGCCGGCTGGAGCTGGCGATGGACGCCCTGCGCTGCCCGCCCGGCGACACGCCGGTCAAGGTGCTCTCCGGCGGCGAGCGGCGCCGCGTGGCGCTCTGCAAGCTGCTGCTCCAGGAGCCCGACATCCTGCTGCTCGACGAGCCGACTAACCACCTCGACGCCGAGTCGGTCGCCTGGCTGGAGCAGCACCTGCGCGACTACGCCGGCACGGTGATCGCGGTCACCCACGACCGCCACTTCCTCAACAATGTCGCCGGCTGGATCCTGGAGCTGGATCGCGGCCACGGCATCCCCTGGAAAGGCAACTACTCGTCCTGGCTGGAGCAGAAGCAGCAGCGCCTGGCCCAGGAGGAGAAGGCCGAGTCCCAGCGCCAGAAGACTCTCCAGCGCGAGCTTGAGTGGATCAACATGACGCCCAAGGCCCGCCAGACCAAAAGCAAGGCCCGCATCAGCTCCTACGAGGAGCTGCTGAACCAAAACCCGGACCGGGTGGCCAGCGACCTGGAGATCTACATCCCGCCGGGGCCGCGCCTGGGCGATATCGTCGTCCGCGCCACCGATGTCAGCAAAGGCTTCGGCGACCGCCTGCTCTACGACGGGCTGACCTTCGAGCTGCCGGCCGGCGGCATCGTCGGCGTGATCGGCCCCAACGGCGCCGGCAAAACCACGCTGTTCCGCATGATCACCGGCCAGGAGCAGCCCGACGGCGGCAAGCTGGAGGTCGGCAGCACGGTCAAGCTGGCTTATGTCGACCAGAGCCGCGAAAGCCTGGATTCGGAGAAGACGGTCTGGGAGGAGATCACCGAGGGCAACGAGCAGATCGTCCTCGGGCCGCGCACCGTCAACTCGCGGGCCTATGTCTCGCGCTTCAACTTCGGCGGCTCGGATCAGCAGAAGAAGGTCGGCGCGCTCTCCGGCGGCGAGCGCAACCGCGTCCACCTGGCCAAACTGCTCAAATCCGGCGCCAATGTGCTGCTGCTCGACGAGCCGACCAACGATCTCGATGTCAACACGCTGCGGGCGCTGGAGGAGGGCCTTGAGAACTTCGCCGGCTGCGTGGTGGTGATCTCCCACGATCGCTGGTTCCTCGACCGCATCGCCACCCATATCCTGGCCTTCGAGAACAACAGCGAGGTGGTCTGGTTCCCCGGCAACTACAGCGAATACGAGGCCGACCGCAAGCGCCGCCTGGGCGCCGCCGCCCAGAACCCGCACCGCACGGTGTATCGGAAGCTGCGCAGGGATTAATTTTTCCGCCTGCCGGCGGGGGCACTCCCGCCTCCGGTTGGGTTTCCACTGCCGTGGGGGATTTCGCCCTCGCCCGCCGCCTTGCGGGAGTGCCCTTGCCAGGGCTGGGGTTCTCCCACCCCCGCCTCCCTGGCGGGAGGAGCGCAAGGGGGCAGTGCCCCCTTGCATCCCCCAAAGGCCGTGGGTGGGCGTTCAACAGTTTCGGGCGCACAGGGCCGTCGCAGGGCGGCCCGTTGTTTTAGGCTAGCGGTGAGGGTGAGATTGTTTCCGTAGCCGCTTGGGGATCATCAATAAGCCCATCAAGCAGGGCCGTCGCAGGGCAGCCCGTTGTTTTAGGCTAGCGGTGA
Organism: Herpetosiphonaceae bacterium; assembly: GCA_036406115.1. Classification (GTDB taxonomy): domain Bacteria; phylum Chloroflexota; class Chloroflexia; order Chloroflexales; family Herpetosiphonaceae; genus DASWWB01. The sequence goes on along the minus strand of DASWWB010000552.1, from coordinate 166 downwards.
GGGTGAGATTGTTTCCGTAGCCGCTTGGGGATGATGGCATTAGCACGTTGGTCGATAGGCCGCGAGCGAATAGCCCCCAACCAGCCCCCAGCGCCCCCGCCAAGCCCCAAGCAGCATGCATGGTACCCACAAACCAAGCACCCAAACCAACTACGCGCGTGCGCTC
>DASWWB010000551.1:0-7334 GCA_036406115.1 Herpetosiphonaceae bacterium | reverse complement strand
CGGCGCGGCTACGCCGGGCTCTGGCCGCGCTTCGTCGCCGATTTCGCCCGCGTCCGGCGCGACCCGGCCTACGCGCTGCTGCTCGACGATCTTTTCCCCAACGCCGGCAGGCTCGACCTGGAGCAGTTCGCCACCTACTGCCAGCGCATGCCAGAGCTTGATATCACCGCGCGGCTGGCGGCGATCAGCGCGCCCGCCCTCATCCTGGCCGGCGCCGACGATCCGCTGGTCGATTGCGGCCAGTCGCGGCGCATCGCCGGGCTGATGCCCAACGCCACGCTCGCCGTCATCGCCAACGCCGGCCATTTCGTGGCCCTGGAGCAGCCCGACGCCTATCGCGACGTGCTCGCCGCCTGGCTCGATTGCCAGAAAAGCGCCGCCTGCCCTCCAGATCCCGGCGCAGGCAATGGCGCCGGCTAAGTTCCGGACCACGGCGCCGCTGCTGCTCGGGCTGGCACTGGCCGGCTGCGCCAGCTCGCTCGCCGGCGCCCCGCCAGACCCGACCGTCACGCCGCTGGCGACTGAAACCCCATCTCCAACCGCCGCCGCCCCGCGCCCCACCTCCACGCCGTGGGCGACGCCGCCGTCGCCGCCCGCGCTGCCGACCGAGCCCCGCCCACCAGCCACGCCAACGAGGCCGCCCGCCGGCGCCGTCACCGCCTTCGCCTTCGCCGACGCGGAGCACGGCTGGGTCGTCCGAGACGCCGCGCTGTGGGCCACGATTGACGGTGGCGCATCCTGGAGCCAGCGCCACGTCTTTCCCGAGCCAATCACGCGGCTGGATCTGGTTTCGAGGGAGATCGGCTGGGCGGCGGCGGGCGAACGCGCCTATCAAACCCTGGACGGCGGCGCAACCTGGCAGCCGTTCGCGGTGCCGGGCTGGGCGGCCAGGCTCGATTTCGCCGACCCACTGCACGGCTGGACGCCCCTCCAGCGCACCAGCGACGGCGGCGGCACCTGGACCGCCGCCCGGCCGTGCGGCGACATGGCCGGGCGCGCCGTGAGCTTCGTCAGCGCCAGCGAGGGCTGGATGCTCTGCGCCGGCGAGCCGAGCGCCGTCAACCAGCAGCGCCGGCTGATCCACACCACCGACGGCGGCGGGACCTGGGCGGCCATGCACGACGGCGCGACCGAATCGCCGTCGATCTGGACGCACGGCTACAGCGGCGATCTGTTTTTCCTCGACGGGCGCCGCGGCTGGCTGTGGCTGGGGCGGGCCGATCTCGGCAGACTCCACGAGACCGAGGACGGCGGCGCGACCTGGCGCGAGCTTGATTCGACCAGCGCCGACCTGCCGACCGAGTTCCAGTTCGTGTCGCCGACGATCGGCTTCGGCCTGAGCAATCCCTCCCGCCGCGACCGCCACGTCACCGTCTTGCTGGCGACCGAGGACGGCGGCGGGAGCTGGCGCCAGATCTTCCCGCAGCCGTAGGCCGCTCGGCCGCCCGTCCGTTGACAGGGCGCCGCGCGGCCGTGGTACAATGCCCGCAGTTTCAGCAGGAGCGCCGCGATGACCATCAGCCCATCCCAAGCGAATAGCGCCACCTTCTCCCTGGCGAGCCAGGGCGGCGCGGCGTGCTTCTGGGCGTGGGCGGGCGTGCGCCTGACTGCCGGCGGGTTTATGGCGGGCCGCCCCGCCAGCTAAAATACCCGCGTCCCCACAAACCGAATCGATCGCAGAGGTTTCCGGGCGTTGCACTCGCCCGGATTTTTTATTGGAGGCACCCCATGGGCAAGAAAATTCTCGTGGCCGTGGCCTGGCCCTACGCCTCGGGCCACCGCCACCTCGGCCACGTCGCCGGCTTCGGCGTCCCCAGCGATGTGTTCGCCCGCTACCAGCGGCTGGCCGGCAACGATGTGCTGATGGTCAGCGGCACCGACGAGCACGGCACGCCGATCACCGTGCGGGCCGAGAAAGAGGGCAAGACGCCGCGCGAGCTGGTCGATTTCTACAACGATGAGATCCGCCAGAACCTGCGCGACCTGGGCCTGTCCTACGATTTGTTCACCCGCACCACCACCGCCAATCACGCTGCGGTGACCCAGGAATTGTTCACCAAGCTGCTCAACAATGGCTATATCTTCGAGCAGGAGACGATCGGCACCTACAGCGAGGCCGACAAGCGCTTCCTGCCCGACCGCTACGTCGAGGGCACCTGCCCCCACTGCGGCTACGAGAAGGCCCGCGGCGACCAGTGCGACAACTGCGGCAAGCAGCTCGACCCCACCGACCTGATCAACCCGCGCTCGACGCTCAGCGGCACGACGCCGGTCCTGCGCCCGACCAAGCACTATTTCCTCAACCTGCCGGCGTTCGCCGACCGGCTGCGCGAGTGGATCGGCAAACAGGATCACTGGCGGCCCAACGTGCGCCGCTTCTCGCTCGGCCTGCTCGAAGACCTGCCGGCCCGCGCGATCACCCGCGACCTCGACTGGGGCATCCCGATCCCGCTGGAGGGCGATTTCGGCCACAAGCGGATTTATGTCTGGTTCGATGCGGTGATCGGCTACCTCAGCGCCGCGATCGAGTGGGCCAATAACCAGGGCACGCCCGACGCCTGGAAGGAGTGGTGGCAGAATCCCGACGCCCGCCACTACTACTTCATGGGCAAGGACAATATCGTCTTCCACAGCGTGATCTGGCCCTCCATGCTGATCGGCGCCGGCGGCTACGAGCTGCCCTACGAAGTCGTCAGCAGCGAGTTCCTGACCCTGGCCGGCGGCGAGAAAATCTCCTCCAGCCGCGGCGGCGAGATCCCGCTGGTCGGCGATTTCCTGGCCGAGTACGATCCCGACCCGCTGCGCTACTTCCTGATCATCGCCGGGCCGGAGACCTCGGACACCGAGTGGTCGCTTGACGAGTTCATCCGCCGCAACAACGAGGAGCTGGTGGCTACCTGGGGCAACCTGGTCAACCGCGTGCTCTCGATCGCCCACAAACACTTCGGCGCGGTGCCGGCTGCCGGCCCGCTCGCCGCCGAGGACGAGGCGGTGCTGGCGGCGGTCCGCAAGGGCTTCGAGACCGTCGGCGCCGAGCTGAACCGGGCGCGCTTCAAGGCGGCGCTGGGCGCGGCGATGGGGCTGGCCCGCAATGTCAACGAGTACCTGGCCAGCCTGGAGCCCTGGAAAGTCGTCAAGACTGACAAGGAGCGCGCCGGGACGATCTTGAACACAGCCTTGCAGGCGATCAACAACCTGCGGATCATCTTCACGCCGTTCCTGCCCTTCACCAGCCAGAAGCTCCACGAGCTGCTGGGCCACGAGGGCGCGATCGCCGGCCCGATCGCCTTCGAGGACGTGACCGAGCCCGGCGGCGCCAGCCACACTGTCCTCACCTGCCACCCCGAAACCTGGGCCGGCTCCTGGGCGTGGAGCGAGCTGCCGGCCGGCCAGGCCCTGGCGGCGCCCGCTCCGCTGTTCCGCAAGCTGGAGCCGCCCGCCGAATAGCCCGCCCCGGCGCGGCGGCGCCGAGACACGCCGCCGCGCCGCCCTTGTCTTTCCCCAATTTCAGCGAGAGGAGCCCCCATGCTCACAGTCCAGGCATTGTTGGAGGAGTTCGAGAGCCTGCCCCACGGCGAGCGGCTGCGGCGGATGGTCGCGCTCGGAGCCCAAAGCGCCGCCGATCCCGGGGACACGTCGGGCGCCGCCCGGCTGCTGGATGATCTCGCCGCCGGCGACACGTATCAGCGCATGCTGGCGGCCTACGCCGGCTACGGCAGCAGCGACGCCGCCAGCGCCCTCGCCGGCCTCGGCGATCCGTCGGCGATCGTCCGGCGAGCCGCCCTGCTGGCCCTGCTGACGCTCGGCGACCCCGGCCAGATCAGCGCGGGGCTGGACCAGCTGCCGGCCCACCGCCGCGGCCCCGCCCTGCGCCACCTGCGCAAACGCCGGCGCCAGGAGGCCGCCGACGCCTACCTGGAGCTGCTGGCCGAGCGCGGCGACCCGCTGCTGCCGCGCGTCCTGGCCTACGGCTCGGATGAGCTGGTCGCGCGGCACCTGCCAGCCGCCCGCGAATATTTCGACGGCACCGCTTGGACTAGGCTGGCGACCCACCATCCGGACCTGACCGCCGCCGAGCTGCTGCGCGAGGCCCAGGCCGCCGAGGCGACGGACCAGCGCCTCATCTACGCCGTTGCCAGCGTTTTTCCGCAGCTCGCCAAGCGCGTGCCCGGCGCCGCGCTGGCGCTGCTGCGCGCCATGACCCGCCACACCCCGCTCTACGCCCACCAGCTCCAAGCACTGGCCGAGCAGCTGCCCAACGAAGCGGCGGCGTTGGAGGCCGAGCTTGGCAGCCGGCCGCTCGCGAGCTGGGGCGATCAGCTGCCGCGCCTCGCTCCCGAGCATCAGCGCCGGCTGCTGGAGCAAGGCGCGCTCCAATCGCTGCGCCCGGCGATCCTCCGCAAGCTGCCGCCCGCCCGCCGCCTCGCGCTCTACGAGCTGGCAGGGCTGGGCTGGCGCGACGCGGACGGCGTGATCGATCAGGCGCTGATTGGGCTGCTGCCCGCCGCCCAGCGCCAAGCCGAGGCCCGCCGCCACTGGCGCCTGCCCGCGCTCCAGACCCGGCCGCGCACCCGGCTGGCCTATCTCCGGCTGCTGCCGTGGGACGAAGCGATGGCGCTGGGCGAGCAGTTCCTGCGCAATCCCGACCCGGAGCTGCGCGCCCTCGCCCTGCCGGCCCTGATCGGCGCCGCGCGCTATGACGACTCGCGGCTCGACGCGGCCCTCGCCCTGCTGACGGCCCGCAAGCATGAGCAGGACCCGGTGCGCCAATCCGGCCTCGCCGCCCTCGCCGCGCTGCCGCCGAGCCGCTGGCGGCCCGAACACCTGCCGGCGCTGGCCCAGATCATCCGCGACGCGCTCGACGCCAAGGACTGCTCGCACGTCACCGCCGGCGCCGCCGAGCTGCTGGTGTTCCGGACGATGCCATTCCATCCCGATTGGAGCGTCGGCCAGCTCAGCCTGATCGCCCGCGAGCGCGGCCAGCTGGTCAGCCCCCGCGCAGCCATCAATCTCTCCGACCGCCATCTGGCGGCGCTCGACGCCGCCCTCGCCCCGGTGTTGCGCGGCTGGGCCGAGCGCGAACGCGAGAGCATCGTTCTGGTCCTCGCCCGCCTGTTCGGCCGCCGGCTGCGGCTCGCCCCCGCGCTGCTTGACCGGATCGAGCAGGTGGCGCGCGAATCGATCCATGCCGGCGCCGCCGATCACGCCTTGCGCCTGCTGCTGCAAGCGGATAGCCAACGCGCCGACCGGATCATCCTCGAGCTGCTGCGCGCCGATCCCAGCTGGATTGTCCGCCACACGATGTACGAGTATCTTCACCGCAAGCGCCAGGAGCTGTTCGACGCCTATCTGGCCGATCCGGCGGTCGCCGGGCGCTTCGCCACCGGCAAGACCCGCGCCGTCCTGCCGCTCAACGCCGGCTTCGAGCGCTGGACGAGCCGCCAGCAGCAGCGCTTCGCCGCGCTCCTGGAGCAGGCGACGCGCGATCAGGAGCAAGATTCGCCTTTCCTGATCCAAGTCGTCGGCCAGCTCGCCGCGCTGCCTGCCGCGCCGATCGACCGGCTGCTTGAGCTGTCGGCGGCCGACAATCCGCAGGTGCTGCTGCGCGATATCGCGCTCTACGCCCTGGCCGACCGCGACGGCGGCGACGGGCTGCCGCACCTGCTCGCCGCGCTGGGGGACGAGCGCGCGCGGGTGGCGATCTACGCCCTGCGGCGGAACCTGCGCGAGCTGCCGGCGCCGGCGGCGCTCGATCTGCTGCGCAACGTGCCGATGGCCAAGGTCACGGTCGCCAAGGAGACGATCCGGCTGATCGGCGAGGTGCGCAGCGACGAGGCTTTCCGCCACCTGCTGGCGCTCAGCGGCCAGGATTTGCACCGCGATGTCCGCATCGCCCTGCTGCGGGCGCTGTGGGATTGGGCCGAGCAGCCCGAGACCTGGCCGATCTTCTTCGCCGCCGCCGCCGATCCCAGCCCGCCGATCGCAGGCGGCGTGATTCGGATCCCGGCTGACCGACTGTCGGCCCAGGCCCGCGAGCGGCTGATCGATCTGCTGGCGACGCTGCTGGCCCACCCGGAGCCGGCGGTGCGGCTCGAAACGCTCCAGCGCTGCGCCGAGCTGCCGCTGAGCGACCGGCGCCAAGCGCTGGCGGGGCCGATCAGCGCGGCGGTGACCTCGCCGATCCCCGATGAGGCCCAGGCGGCGCTGCTGGCGCTGCTCGCCACCTACGCCCGCGACAATCCCGAGCTGCTCCGGGCCGCCCTCGACGCGCTGCGCGGCAATCGCCGCACGCTCAAGGAGGCGCTGGACCAGCTCAAGGCCAAGGCAATGTTCCAGCCGCTGTTCTGGCGGCCGACGCTGCTGGCGGCGATCGCGCTGCTCGACGCCGATCCGGTGGCGTTCGTCGCCCAGGCGCCGCTGGCGGTCAGCGCGCTGCCCGCCGCCGAGCTGGCGCCATGGCTGGCTGAGCGCGCCGCCCTGCTCCACGCCGACGCGCTCAGCGCCATCCAGGAGCAGATCGACCGCATGGGCTTCTGGCGCACCGATGACGAGAAAGACGAGATCGAGTCCGGCCTCGCCGCCCACGGCGACGAGCGGCTGCGGCGCCTGGCGGTCGCGATGCTCGAAGCGCGCGGCGACGGCTTCTCGGGCTGGACGCCGGAGCTGCGCGCGCGGCTGGCAGCCTATCAGGCCGATCCCGCGCTGCTCGTCGCCAGCGCCGCCCAGTGGATCATCCCGCCGCCGGCAGATGAGACAGCCGACGAACAGCCCTAAGTCCGCCGCCCAAGGTCGCGGCGCACGGGGATCGCCGGCGCCGCGACCGATCCAAAGCAAAGGAATGATTGATGATCCGTTGTATGACAAACACGGCGCTGATGCCTGGGCCGGTAATGATCCTGCGGAGTTGGACCATGGCCAGTCCCCGTAGTCGCAACGTGTCCAGTTAACTAACAATGCGGATCCCATGGCGGCAGGAGGGGTTGCCAGGTCGCTTAATATGTTCTACAAGCGGTGTCCGCAAAGGTCCCCGCCGGCGGCGTGAGACGCCCAGGAGCTGTGCATCGTGGCGCGATGCCGTTCGTACCGAGGAAAAGCGATGATGGAGTATCCCCCCTTGCTGCATGCGCTGCTGGCGCAGGCCCGTGACACGAAGCAGACGACGCTCAATCTTGCCCAGTGTGACCTGTCCACGCTGCCGGTAGCGCTTGGGACCTGTCACACCGTGCAGACCCTTCAGCTTGCAATCAACTCCCTGACCGATCTGCCGCCGTGGCTGGACCAGCTGATCGGCCTCCGCCACCTGGATCTCTCCCATACGAAGCTGCGCGCGGTGC
>DASWWB010000550.1:0-1668 GCA_036406115.1 Herpetosiphonaceae bacterium | reverse complement strand
GCGCCGGGTCCAGGGCGAGCTGGCCGCCCAGAGCTCGTCGGCCAGCCCGTCGCCTGCGTGGATCGTCGCCGGGCCGCGCAGCCGCAGCTGGATGCGCTCGGCGGGATCGTACAGCAGCCAGCCGGCCGAGGGAGCCTGGCGCAGCTCCGCGATTTTCGCCGAGCGCAGATCGATGTGGCAGCACAGCGCGCGGCTGGCCGGCTCGACGCGCCGCACCACCACCGTGCGCAGGCTCGCGCCCTCGGCGGCGCCGGTCGCCAAGACAGCGGTGTGGAACGGATCATCCGCAACGCTGGCGCCGCGCACCAGCCGCGCCCAGCTGTCGGCGAAAATCGCGTGATGGGAACCGGGAACCAGGTGATCGCTCATCGGCGCTCCTTGCACAGCGAAACGGGCGTGCCGGCCGCTCACGCGCCGGGACGCCCATCATACCATCGCCCGGCCCGCAGCAACGAAAATTGATGAGTTTTTACATGTAGCACGCGGCCGGCGAATCGCCGATCATAAAGATGCGGCGGCCATCGACGGACGCGGCGGAGATTCGATCATGGCGACAACATCCTACACTCGCGCCGGCTGCGCAATCCTCGATGCGACCGGCGTCGCGATCTATGCCGATCTGGTTCAATTCACCGAGGCGGCGCTCGATCGCCTGGCGGCGCTGCTCACCGCCAACCCCGCCACCGACTGGCACGGCCTGCTTCAGATCCTCGAAGCCGAGGCGGCGATGGGCCTCTACGCGCTCTACTATGAAATCGACGACGACTTGCGGCGGGCGCTGGACCGCCACAGCATGCGCGCCAGCGAGGCGCAGATCGAGGCGCGTCTCGCCAGGCGGCTCCAGGCGCTCCTCACGCCGCAAACCTACGCGGCCTTGCGCGCCAGACCGCACTGGAGCCACCGCGCCCACGGCCCGCAGCTCGAGCTGCGCTTCACCTTCGACGGGGCCATCTGGCTGCTGGCGCCACAGCAGGATGGCGCCTGGCATATCCGCTATCCCGGCGAAAGCGAGGCGTTTTTCCTCGCCTACGCCGACGCCGATCTGCGGGATTCGCTGCTCGGGGCGCTGGCGGAGTGGCGCTACCGCCCCGAGGCGAGCCGCCTCGACTGAGCGCCCCGGCGGCTCACTCCACCAGCCCCGCTAGCATGCCCAGGAACATCAGCAGCCCGACAAACGGCGCGATCAGCCGCCACAGCAGCGGGCCTTTGCCGGAAAGCTGATACCAGATCTGCTGAGCTTCGTCGCCGCGCCGGGCGGCCCAGCGGTCGGCCCACCAGGCGATGCCGATCAGGCACAGCGCGCAGGCGTAGGCCAGGAGTTGGGTGGCGTTTGGCTGCATCGAACTCCTCCGCGCGGAGCCGGCGTCAGCGCCCGGCATCGTCGCCGGCGAACCACTCGATCTCGTCCCGGCCGAGCAGCCGCCGCACATCGTTGACATGGTGCTGGTTGTGGTAGGCCGCGAACCGCAGCATCTCGCGGATCGTCAAATTGCCCAAGACCGGATGGGGCAGCACATGGGCGTCGGCCTCGCTTTCCGACCAGCCGGCGATCGCCGCCGCCAGGCTGCCGCCCTGGTCGCGCCAATCCGCCGCCAGCTGGGAGCGATCGGCGGGCGGCTGCGGCTGGAAGCGCGGCGGGGCGACGGCACGGCCGGCCGCCAGCGCCTC
>DASWWB010000549.1:0-18623 GCA_036406115.1 Herpetosiphonaceae bacterium | reverse complement strand
GCGCTGGCGGCGCCGCCCGCCGCGGTGGCGGGATTGGGCCTCGCCGCCGCGACGATCCGCCTGGGGTCGGCGCTCCTGACGCTGGTCGCCCCCCACGGCGCGGGCGGCGCCGCCAGCCAGGCGCTCCGCGACCATCTCGCGGCGCGGGGCGACGGTCCCTATGCAGTCGCCTTCGCCGGCGCGCCTGGCGCCCGGCGGGGGCCATTCGATCCGAATCTCACCCACGGGGCGCTGCTGGAGTTCGGCGCCGATTAGCGCCGGCCGGCGGAGCGGGCGTTGAGCTGGCCCAGCGCTTCCTGGAGCGTGCTGGCGGTGGCGATCTCGCCCAAGCGCAGGTCGAGGCTGACCAGCGCCTGGGCGACTTCGGGTCGGATCCCGGCCAAAATCACTTGGGTGCCGAGCAGGCGGCCGGCCTCGACGACCCGCAGCAGCCCGGCGGCGACCGCCTGGTCGACGACCGGCACGCCGGTGATGTCGAGGATGAGCTGGCTGGCCCGCTCGTGCTCGATGTGGCTCAGGGCCTGCTCTTGCAGCTCGCGCAGCCGCTCGCTGTCCAGTTCGCCGACCAGCGGCATGACCAGCGTGTCGGCCGAAACGGGAATGACCGGCACGCCCAGCGTGCGGATGGTCGCCCGCTGCTGCTCGATCTCGCCCAGCAGCCGGCCCTGGGCGGCGGCTTGGGCGCTGGCGTCGGCCAGGGCGGTTTCCAGCTCGGCGGTGCGCTCCCTGACCGTCGCCTCAAGGCTGGCGTTGGCGTGCTCCAGCGCGCCGGCCGCCTCCGCCGCCCGGCGCTCGGCGGCTTGGGCGGCGCCCAGGGCCCGGTCGGTGCTGGCCGCCCCCAGATGGCCGATCAGCGCGACGATGATCGGCAGCGTGAGGCTGCCGAATGCGAAATTCGCCACGGCGGGGTCGGTGAAAGGGTTGGCCGGGAAGCGCTGGTAGCCAGCCAGCAAGCTGATCTCGCAGATTGCGACCGTCAGCCAGATCCAGCGCGGGCGCAGTGTCAGGCTGGCGATCAGCACCGGCAGCACGAAGAAAAAGGCGGCGACCGACAAGCCGCGCCTGCTGAAGATGCCGCCGATCAGCGAGAGGGTGACGGTGGCGAGCAGCGCGCCCGCCCCCGCTGCGACGTGGCCGCGACGCGCGAGCCAGATGACCGCCCCGAACACGGCGGCGGCGATGGTCGTGATGGCCAGGGCGGCGCGGGCGGTGGATTGGAACAGCGTGATCGGGATGAACAGCGCGTCGATGGCGACGAGCGCCAGGGTGATGGTGATTAGATTCCGCCCGCGGCGCCGCGTGGTGGCGTCATCGCTGGCAACTGCGAGGATCCTGTCGAGCAAATCGGGCATGGGGCGCCCCTCTCTCGCCGGTGGTCAGGCCCGGGCCGCTTCGCGATCGCGGCCCGGCCCCGCCAGGTCTATGATCGTCTCAATCAGGTGCTGGACTGAAAACGGCTTGCGCAAAAACATGGCGAAGTGCGCCGAGGCCGCGTGCAAGTCCTCGCGATGGGCCGACATGCCGATGATGGGGATGTCGGCCCATCGCGGGTTGCCATGCAGCTCCGCAGCAAGACTATTGCCATCAAGCACCGGCATCAGAATGTCGCAAACGATCAGATCCGGCGGCTGCTCCCGCACCAGCCCCAGCGCCTCGCGGCCGTCGGCGGCTCCGGCGGCGCGGTAGCCCGCGTCCTCGATTGTCATCAGGAGCATATGCCGGAGATCAGCGTCATCATCCACGACAAGAATCGTCGGCATGCCAACCTCCTTTTTTGGCCATTGACATAAGACCTATCATGGGTCAACGACCGCCATGCGAGTCCTTTTTTGCGTTTGCGCCAAGCGCTCCGGCCCGTCGCCGGGCGCCGCCGCGCTTGGTCGTTTTGTTGTGATTGCAAGTTTGGTTCCATAGACACAACAATCATAGCATTGTCGCGCAAGGGCGTCTCTCATCCATCCATTCAATCTTCCCTGGAGGTGTCCCGTGGCCAAATCACCGCTGCCGCCGATGGAGCAAGTGCTCCTCGACTTGCAAGCCGCCCTCGCGGCGCTTGGGCAAACCGCCCCGGCGCTGCCGTTCACCGACGACGACCGCGCGTTCGCCCAGGAGCTGTCGCACCGGGCGCGCCTTTTGGCGGCCGCCCACGCCGCCCGCCTGGCGGCCGCCCTCCTGCGCACCGCCGAGCCCGGCCAGGGCGGCGCGATCCAAGATCAGCTGGCCGCGCTCCAGCAAAGCGTGCAGCGCTGGACTGGCATGAGCCGCGGCTGGTACGAAGACCGCATGATCAAGCGCCAGCGCGTGTCCCGGGTCGCGCGCCCCGATGGCTCGACGGCCATGGAGGCCGTCGAGCGCACGTACGGGCCGTATCGCTATTTCCATTGGTATGATGACACCGGCAAGCGGCACACAGCCTATCTGGGCTTGATTGAGCCGGCGGAGGAGGACGAGCCGTAGCGGCCGGCGCCGCCTAGTTGCTGGACAGCGAGTCGCGCATCTCGCGGTAGCCGTCGGCGATGTCTTCGTCGTACAGGCTGGTTTCGAGCGCTTGCAGGGTCGCCGGTCCGCTGTCCAGCAGCAGGATGTGATAGAACGGCGTGGTGCGCGGGAAGGCTTTGAGCTGGTCGCGCATCTCCTCGGGCCAGGCGTCGGTGTTGGCGAAGAACGACCAGAGATACATCACGTCCTGCCAGACGGTCTGGCCGCTGTGGAGCACCGAGGCGACCTGGTTGAAGCCCTCGACTGGGAAGCCGACGCTGGCGAATTGCAAGCTGATGGGCCGTTCGAGCTGGCTCAGCCGCACCAGCGGCGCGGGATCGATCCGCAGCTGGCGCTGATCCTCCAGGGCGAACGCGACCAGGTGGATGGAGGCGGCGAAGGCGTGGTGCTTGGCCTCGGTCTCCAGCACGTCCGCCAGCGCGTTCAGCTGATCGTTGAGATTGTCGCTGGCGTCGGCGCCGGTCGTGCCCCGGGCGTCCTCCAGCAGCTCCTGGTTCGCGCCGGTCCGGTGCAGCGTCGATGAGCTGCGGTAAGCCTGTTTGAGCCGCCGGTTGCCCCACGGCAGCACGAGATAGGTGTCGGGAGTGGTGCTGAGCAGGCTGTCCTCGAAATTCGGCAGCGCGCGCCAGTAGACCCGCAGCGCGTAGTCCAGAATATCCACATCGCCCTCCTTGCGTAACGTCGATCGCTTCACAGCTCGCGATTCCGGTCAACAATACCACACCCGCCGCCCTGGTGCCGGCCGTGCCCGCCCCCCGCGCCGAGATTGCCGCCTTGCGCCACTACCCTGGTTCGCCCCCGGCCTGTCGCAGCCCCTCTTAACTAATCATTAAAATTCATGCTTGACAGCAGGGCTGCCGCATGCTAGTTTTGTCATGTGATTGGACTAAATGGGTGGCATAAAGCCCGGCGTACCCAGGTATGGCGCGCAATACCAGAGGAATACGCGGCTCCTGTCGCTTCATTGGTTCATTGATTGGACTAAATCACGGCATTTCGTCACATTCTGCTCTTCCGTCCTGAGCGGTCGCGGCGCCGGGCTTTCGGACTCCGGCGCTTGTTCCAGGCAGGGCCGCCCGACAGGCGCCGGCCCGATGTTCAAGGAGGACCTATGCAGCGGATTGTCTCATTGATGGCTGTTTTCGCCCTGCTGGCCGGTTTTTTCTTCGCGATGCCCGCTGAGGCCGCTAATCCCTGGGCACCCAACACGGCCTACCAAGTCGGCTCCCAGGTGACCTACAACGGGCTGACCTACGAGTGCATCCAGGCCCACACCTCGCTGACGGGGTGGGAGCCGTCGAACGTTCCGGCGCTCTGGCGGCCGGTCCAGGGCAACCCGCAGCCCACGGCGACGGCCACGCCGCGCCCCGGCACCGCGACGCCGCGCCCGACGGCGACGGCCACGCCGCGCCCAACCACCACGCCGGTCACCTGCAACTATCCCAACTGGGTCCAGGGGCAGAACTACTACACCGGCAACATCGTGCGCTACAACGGCGCCTTCTACATCGCCGAGCACGACAACCCCGGCTACGATCCGACGATCAGCACCTGGTTCTGGGATCCCTACACCTGCAGCGGCAACCCGACGCCGACGCCGACCAACTCGCCCGGCGGCTTCAGCTCGATTGTCAGCCGGGCGCAGTTCGATCAGCTGTTCCCCAACCGCAACCCGTTCTACACCTATGACGGGCTGGTGACGGCGGCGGCGTTCTACCCGGCCTTCGCCGGCACGGGCACGACCGAGACCCGCAAGCGCGAGGCGGCGGCGGCCCTGGCCAACTTCTCCCACGAGACCGGCGGCCTGGTCCACATCACCGAGATCGCCCAGGGCGAGTACTGCTCGCCGAGCGCCCAGTGGCCCTGCGCGCCGGGCAAGCGCTACTTCGGCCGCGGCCCGATCCAGCTGAGCTGGAATTTCAACTACGGCCTGGCGGGCCAGGCCCTGGGCCTGAACCTGCTGGCCGACCCGGACCTGGTGGCGCGCGATCCGGCGGTCGCCTGGAAAACCGCCCTCTGGTACTGGATGACCCAGCGCGGCCCCGGCACCATGACGCCGCACGACGCGATGGCCAATGGCAACGGCTTCGGCGAGACCATCCGCAGCATCAACGGCTCGCTGGAGTGCAACGGCGGCAACCCGGGCCAGGTCCAGAGCCGGATCAACGCCTACCAGAGCATCACCAACCTGCTCGGCGTGACCCCGGGCAACAATCTGAGCTGCTAGGCCCTGCCCCGCGGAGCGCGCCGCCGGGATGGTCTTCCATCCCGGCGGCGCGTTTTTGGCGACTGGATGACACGGCACTTCAAAAAACGCACCAATCTCCATCCAAAGACGCGTGACGGCGGCGCCGATTCGGGCTATACTCAAACGTTGCCTCCGCGACCCGCGCCCTCTGCCTGGGATCGCTGTTCCCGAGGAGTTGTATGCACGTTGAAACCGCTTCCACCGCTGCCGCCGGCCCGCGCAGCGCGCCGATCAGCAAATCCCACCACGCGCTGATCCTGACTCTGCTGGTGGCCACCTTTGTCGTGATCCTCAACGAAACGATTATGAACGTCGCCCTGGTGCGCTTGAGCGAGTACTTCGTGGTCGAGAAGACCACAGTCCAGTGGCTGGCCACCGCGTTCATGCTGGTGATGGCGGTCGTGATCCCCACCACCGGCTTCCTCATCCAACGCTTCACCACCCGGGCGCTTTTCCTCAGCGCGATGGGCATTTTCACCCTTGGCACCCTGACCGCCGCCGCCTCGCCCACGTTCGGCGTGCTGCTGGCCAGCCGCGTCCTCCAAGCGGCGGGCACAGCGATCATGCTGCCGCTGCTGATGACGGTGATCCTGGCCCTGGTGCCGATGGACCGCCGCGGCGCGATGATGGGCACGGCGAGCATTGTCATTTCGGTGGCGCCGGCAATCGGGCCGACCATCTCGGGGCTGATTCTGCAAGTTCTGTCCTGGCGCTTTTTGTTTCTGTTCGTGGTGCCGATCGCGGCGGCGGTGCTGTGGTACGGCTGGCGCAATCTGATCAATGTGGGCGAGCGGCAGACCGCCAGCCTTGACCTGTGGTCGGTGGCCTGCTCGGCGATCGGCTTCGGCGGCCTGGTGTACGGCTTCAGCAGCGCGGGCGAGGGCGCCGGCTGGACGAGCCCGCTGGTGTACGGGCCGCTGGCGGCGGGCGCGGCGGGCCTTGTCGCGTTTGTCTGGCGCCAGGGCCGGCTGGCCGCCCCGGTGCTCGATCTGCGGGCGTTCCGTTTCCCGATGTTCACGCTCAGCGTCGTGATGATGATGGGCGTGATGGTGGCGCTGCTGGGCGCCGGCATTTTGCTGCCGCTCTACTTCCAGGAGCTGCGCAAGCTCAGTCCGCTGCAAACTGGCCTGTTCCTGCTGCCGGGCGGCGCGCTGCTCGGCGTGGCCGGGCCGAAGATCGGCAGGATCTTCGACCGCTCGGGACCGCGGGCGCTGGTGCTGGGCGGCTCCGCCCTGGTCCTGGTGACGCTGGCGATCTTTTCCCAGATCGGGGCGGCCACGCCGATTTTGCTCTTGCTGGCGGTGCATGCCGTGTTTAGCATGGGCCTGGCGATGCTGTTCACGCCGGTGATGACGACCGGCCTCAACCAGCTGCCGCCGGAGCTGCACTCGCACGGCAGCGCGATCTCCTCGACCATGCAGCAGGTGGCGGGGGCGGTCGGCACCGCGCTGCTGATCACCCTGATGTCCACCCGCGCGCAGCAGGTCGCCCAGGCCGGCGCCGGCGCCGAGGCGGCCCAGATCGCCGGGCTGCGCTTCGCCTTCCTGGCGGCCGCCGTCCTGGCGCTGCTGTCGCTCGCCGGCGGCCTGTTCATGCGGCGGGTCGAAGCCGACCACGAGCCGGCGGGCGCGCCCGCCGCGATCGGCGCCGCCGAATAACGCCCAAGCGCCGCGCCGCCCGCCGATCGTCGGCGGGGGGCGCACTGGCGAGTTCTTTCCGTCGAAAGCCTTTATGGCGAGGCTCAAGGATGGCTTTGGCCCACACGCCCTTCCCTGGCAGCCCGCTTCCCCCCGACGATGCTGCGGCGACGATCGAGCGGTTCCGCGGGGCCTTCCGTATCCATACGGCCGGGCGGCATCCGCGAATTCCGACCTGGTGCGCGTTTCCCGATGCGGGGGCGCGCTATGAGTGGGATGATCTGCCGGCGCTGTTCGCAGCTCTCCCGCCGGCGCTGGTCTTCTACAACGAACATGGTCCGCATCCGAATGTCTGGCTCGCGTCGCCGGCGGCGATCCTGGCCTTTTTCACCGCGAAAGAGCCCTGGGAACAACGCGATTTCTATGTCTTCGACGCGAGCTGCCGCTGGTGCCTGTGTGTCACGCACGACGATGCGGTCCTGACCTGCGGCGAGCCGCTGCCGGGCGCTGATCCGCGCCAAGGCGAATCTTCCCCGGCTCCCCCAGCCTGAAATCGACAATCTCCCCGGTCCTGGCCTATACTTTTGGCGTTCGCCGCGGCGCGGGATGCACCCGGGATGCGAAGGAGGAGCCATGGACGATCCCCCGGTCAGCCACCACACTGCGCGGCTGCGCGGACTGGATTTCCACTACGTCAAGGCCGGCAGCGGGCCGTTGGTCGTGCTGCTGCACGGCTGGCCGGAGTTCTGGTACTCGTGGCGCTACCAGATCGCGCCGCTGGCGCAGACCCACACCGTGGTGGCGCTCGATCAGCGGGGCTACAATCTTTCAGCCAAGCCGCGCGGCCGGCGGGCCTACCGGGTCGATGAGCTGGTCGGCGACGTGCTGGCGCTCCTCGATCACCTGGGCGCTGAGCGGGCGGCGCTGGTCGGCCACGACTGGGGCGGCGTGATCGCCTGGCAGTGCGCGCTGCTCCATCCCGCGCGGGTGGAGCGGCTGGCGGCGCTCAACATGCCGCATCCGGCGCTGTTCCGGCGAGCGCTGCTGCTCAATCCTGCCCAGATGGCCCGCTCCTGGTACATGGGCTTTTTCCAGCTCCCTTGGCTGCCCGAGCTGATGTTCGGCGACCCGCTGCGCCTGCCTCGCATGTTGGGCTGGCACCGCCGGCCCGACGTCTTCACCGCCGAGGCGCTGCGGCGCTACGCCGAGGCCTGGCGCCAGCCCGGCGCCATGACGGCCTCAATCAACTGGTACCGCGCCCTGCCCTACGCGGGCTTCGTGCCCAAGGACGCCGGGCGGCGGCGCCTGGCGCTGCCGACGCTGATGATTTTCGGCACCGCCGACCAGGCGATCGGCTCCCGCCTGACCCACGGCACCGAGCGCTATGTCGCCGATCTGCGCATCCGCTACCTCGGCGGCGTCTCGCACTGGGTGCAGCAAGAGGCGGCCGCCGCCGTCAACGCCGAGCTGACGGCGTTCCTTGGCGATGGAGCCGACGCGGCCCAAGAACGCGGCTAGTCCCTCAGCGCCCGGCGCCGCCCTGCTCCGGCTCGCCCGGCGGGGCGGCGCTGTCGTGCTCCTCGGCGAGCGCCGCCAGATTGCCGCGGATATGGGTGAGGCAGCGCCGGAGCGTCTGCAACTCCTCGGCGCTCAGGCCGGCGGTGACGCGCTCCTCGAAGCGGTCGCGGGTGGCCAGCAGCCCTGCCACCGCCTCGCGGCCCGCCGGCGTCAGATCGACCAGCGTGAAGCGATTGTCGCGCGGGTCGGCGGCCCTGGTCACCAGCCCTTCGGCCTCCAACTGCTTGACCTGGCGGGTCACCGCCGCCGCGTCGACCCCGATGTGCGCCTGCAACGCCGCCTGGCTGAGCGGCGATTCGAGAAAGACCCGCTTGAGCACCCGCCAGCGGGCGCGCGTCATGCCCATGGCGCGCTCGAACGCCGGCAGCAGGGCGTTGGCGGTCCGGGTGATGTTTTGCAAGATTGTCTCCGGCGCGACCGGGGGCGGCCCCTGCTCTGGTGCGTCCATGTTCGCGGCTCCTCCAAATTACTTGATGACGCAATCGTTGATTGATCAATTATTCATGTTATAC
Organism: Herpetosiphonaceae bacterium; assembly: GCA_036406115.1. Taxonomy (GTDB): domain Bacteria; phylum Chloroflexota; class Chloroflexia; order Chloroflexales; family Herpetosiphonaceae; genus DASWWB01. The sequence continues at coordinate 10,149 of DASWWB010000549.1, read as the reverse complement.
TTGACGGCAGATCTTTTATCAAGCGTGCGGGCCGCGCGGCCCGGGAGCGGATGACCATGGCGATCAATCAAAAGCTGGGGCAGCCGGCGGAGGGCACACGCGAGGGCGCTGCGGCAGGACTGGCCCCGGCGCTGCCAAGGGCGGCGCGGCTGACCCAAGGCTTCCGGGCGCTGGGCGTGCGCAACTACCGGCTGTTCTGGTTCGGCCAGCTGATCTCGCTGATCGGCACCTGGATGCAGACCACCGCCCAGGCCTGGCTGGTGTACCAGCTGACGAACTCGCCGCTGGCGCTGGGCGTGGTCACGACCGTCCAGTCGCTGCCGATCATGCTGCTGTCGCTGTTCGGCGGCGCGATCGCCGACCGGGTCCCCCGCTACCGCCTGATTCTCATCACCCAGATCGCCGCGCTGGTCCAGGCCGCGCTGTTTGGCGCGCTGGTGGGCTTCGGCGTGATCCAGCTCTGGCACGTCTATGTGCTGGCGCTGGCGCTGGGCGTGATCACCGCGATCGACACGCCGGTGCGCCAGGCCTTCGTCGTCGAGCTGGTGGGGCGCGACCAGCGGCCGAACGCGATCGCGCTCAACTCGATGCTGTTCAACAGCGCGCGGATCGTCGGCCCGGCGGTTGCTGGCATGCTGATCGCCCGGCTCGGGATCGCGCCGGCCTTCTATCTGAACGCGCTGAGCTTCATCGGCGTGCTGGGGGCACTGCTGATGATGGACCGCTCGACCTTCCGCCCGCCGCCGCCGCCGGCCGAAACCTCGATCGTGCGCGGCATCGCCGAGGGGCTGGCCTACATCTGGCGCACGCCGACGGTGCTGCTGATTATGAGCGCGGTGGCGGTGATCGGCACCTTCGGCTACAACTTCAACGTGGTGCTGCCGCTGCTGGCGGGCTTCGTCCTCCACACCGACTCGCAGGGCTTCGGCCTGCTGTCGGCGATGTTCGGCGCCGGCTCGCTGGTCGGCGCGCTCAGCACCGCCTACGCGCCGCAGGTGAGCATGCGGCGGCTGCTGCTGGGCGGCGCGGCGTTCAGCCTGATTTTCGCCGGATTGGCGGTTTCGTCAATCATCAGCGTCTCGGGGGCGCTGCTGCTGGCGCTGGGCTGCGCCGGGATCATCTTCACAACCTCGGCCAACACGCTGATCCAGCTCCATGTGCCGGATGAGCTGCGCGGGCGGGTCGTCAGCCTGTATTTCCTGCTGTTCGCCGGCAGCACGCCGATCGGCGGCATGCTGATCGGCACGCTCTCGACCAGCCTGGGCGTGACGCCGACGCTGCTGCTGTGCGCCGCGATCTGCTTGGCCGGCATCGCGGCGGTCGGCGCGTACCGGCAGCGGCTGGCGGCCGTGAGCCCCGAGGCCTAGGGCGGGCCGGCGGCGGCGCAGGCAGAATCGGGTATAATCTGAGCTCAGCCACCGGCGATGCGTTGCCGGTGGCTCTCCTTGTGCCTGTCAGCGATTATAGGATCATCTATGCAGCTGCTTCTCGGTGGGACAATTTTCGGCGCCACGCTTCTGGGGGTGATGGTTCGCCCGCGCGCGCTTTCGGAGGCTTGGGTCGCCTTGCTCGGGGCGCTGGCGATGCTGTTGGTCGGCATTCTGCCGCTGTCGGCGATCGCGCCGACCCTGGCCCGCGAGTGGAACGTCTACGGATTTTTCGTCGGCCTGATGCTGATCGCCTTTTTTGCCGAGCAGGCGGGCGTGTTCCAGGCCCTGGCGCTCCAGGCTGCGCGCTGGGCTGACGGCTCGGTGCGCCGGCTCTATCTGGCGGTGTTCGTCCTTGGCGCGCTGATCACCGCCGTGCTTTCCAACGACGCGACGGCGCTGATCCTGACGCCGGTGGTCTGGACGCTGGCGAGCAGGCTGAAGCTGCCGGCGCTGCCGTTCATGTTCGCCTGCACCTTCATCGCCGACACCGCGTCGGCGCTGCTGCCGGTCTCCAATCCGATCAATATTTTGGTGCTGACGCGGTTCGATCGCGGCCTGCTTGAATACTGGGCCTACCTGCTGGCTCCGTCGCTGCTGTGCATCGCCTGGAACATCGGGCTGTTCGCCTGGATCTTCCGGCGCGACGTGCGCGGCAGCTACGATGTGGCGCTGCTCGACGGCATGGCGGTCGCCGACCCGACCCTGTACCGGCGGACGCTCATCGGCTTGGGCATGATCGCGCTGGGCTACGTCGGCGGCTCGCTCTGGCGCGCGCCCTTGTCGCTGGTGGCCCTGGCCGGGGCGGCGCTGCTGGCGGCGATCAGCTGGCGCAGCGGAGGGCTGAAGCCCCGGCGGGCGGCGCGCGAGCTGTCGCCGGCGCTGTTCGGCTTCATCAGCGGCATGTTTTTGGTCGTGCGGGCGATCGAGCAGCTGGGATGGACCGAGCGCTTCGGCGCGAGTCTGCTGCGCGCTGGCGGGGGCGGCCTGGAGCAGATCGCCCTGGCGGTGTTCGGCAGCGCGTTCGGCTCGAATATGATCAACAATGTCCCGATGGCGCTGGTGATGACCTCGGCGCTGGAGCATCTGCCGTCGGCGCCGCCAGCCCTGATCTACGGCGTGATGTTCGGCGCCGACCTCGGCCCCAATCTGACGATCGTCGGCTCGCTGGCGACGATGCTCTGGCTGGTGATCCTGCGCCGCAAAGGCCTGGAGATCAGCGCGCTCCAGTATTTCAAGCTCGGCGCGCTGTTCGTCCTCCCCTCGCTGGCGATCGGCACGCTCTGGATGTGGCTGGTGTCGTAGCGGCGGCCCTGCCACCGGCCGTCGTAGCCGCGCCGATTCGATTCGGCGCCGCAGCCATGGGATACTGGCGGGGCTGTGATTGGCGCCGCGCGGCCGGTGCAAGGAGGGGCTATGAGACGGATGTGGACGGGCTTCAAAGCGCTGCTGGGCCTCGTGGTCGGGCTGGCGTGCGTCGTGCTGCTGGGCGTGTTCTTCATCGGGCCGGCGGTCGCGGTGGAGGTGTCCGGCCTCCAGGCTCCGGGCGAAGTGATCGGCCGCGCCGAGACCATCTCGCCGCTGAAGGTGACCTGGACGCGCCAGATGACGCTTGACGTGCGCTACCGGCCGGAGGGCGCCGACGCCGACGAGACCGCCCGCGTGGCGGTCGACGCCGAGACCTACGACCGCCTGGCTGTCGGCGGCCAGGTGTCGCTGCGCTACCTGCGGGCCGACGGCCTGTTCCGCCAGATCGGCAACGCCGCCGGGGCGCGGCTGACCAGCCAGGGGCCGTTCGGGTCGCTGATCGCGCGCTACGCGGCGCTCGGTCCCTATCTGCTCGGCGGGCTGGTTTGCCTGGCGCTGGCGGTGGCCTGGGCCAGATGGAAGCGCTGGTGGCTGGCGGCGCCCATCTTCTGCATCATCGCCGGCGGCGGGCTGCTGGTCGGGAGCGGCTGGCAGCGGCCGCCGCCGGCGGGCGAGCAGCTCAGCGCGCAGGCGACGGTGCGGCGCTCCGAGCTGATCGAGCGGGTCTGGGGCGGCAAGCGGACGCGGAGCGACGAGGCGGTGCAGCCGTTCTGGATCGTGGAGCTGGCGTTCGTGCCGGCGGGCAGGAGCCAGCCGGTGGTGGCGGTCGATCTGATCGACGACGGCAGCGTGCCCTCGCTCGCCAGCGGCGCCGAGCTGCCCATCCGCTACAGCGCCGCCGATCCCCGCCGCGCTCAAATCGAAGGGGCGACCCGCTCGTATGTCTGGAAAAACCTGAGCTCCTTCGGGATCATTATTGCGCTGCTGGGCGGGCTGGCGCTGGCGACCTGGGTCTGGCGCCGGCGGCGGCGGGCGGCCAGCCCGGGGAGTTGAGCGGCGCGCATCGCCGTGCGGGGCGGGCCAGCCACCATTGCGGCGGCTGGCCCGCCTCGTTTAGCGCTGCACGCCTGGCAAGAAGGTCTGGTGATTGACGACCAGATGGCTTAAGGTGAAAAGGCCGGCCTCGCCAGCCACCGCCAGCCCGTCGTCCAGCAGCGCGATCGAGCGCAGCGCGCCGATCATCTGGGTCGAGGCGGCGAGGGCCGGCTGGCGCGGGTCGGTCATGTCGTAGACGAGCACGCGCCCGCTGTTGCAGGCGGCGTAGAGATAGGCCGCTCGGGTGACGAAGTTGGCGCATGAGCCGGTGCCCGCCGGGAACGGCGTGACGCTGAGGCGGCTGAGGCGGCTGGGATCGCTGGCGTCAATCACGATGAGCGCCGAGCCGCCCAGGTGGACCATGCGCGTCGGCGCCGGATTGGCGGAGACCGGCGGATTGGCGTGCTCCATGAAATCCAGCTCGACCGCGCGCTGCGGATCGCTGACATCCAGCGCCCGCAGGCCGTGCTCGTGATTGACGAAGGCGTAGTTCCCGCTGAGGGTGATCCCGTTGGGGTCTCCGGGGTAGAACTCGCCGATCAACGGCAGGTTCGCCGGACTGTTCAGGTCGAGGATCTGGAGCCCCCAGCGTGCCACGTAGAGCCGGGAATCCGTCTGATAGATTCCCTGCACATAGCTGGTGGCGCGGCTGCCGAGGAGCTGCGGCGCCGCCGGATTGGCCATATTCAGCGTCTCGATGATGCCAATGCTATCGCCGTCGCCGAGGCCGACCGTCACAATGTTGCCGACGGCTTGGACCCGGTCCACTGAGTTAGGGTCGCTCGCGGGATTGTAGATGCCGGCAAGCGTCGGGTTCGCGGGATCGGTGATGTCGAAGGTCTGCAAGCGGTGAGTTCCGTCCACCAGATGGAGATAGCGGCCGCTGACTGCCATGCCGCCGATCGAGGATAATCGCAGCGACCCGGCGAAGGTCGGGGTCAGCGGCTGGCTGATGTCGATGATTTCCACCACGCCGGAGCCGCGCACATAGAGATGGTCGCCGTTGCGCTGGATGTTGTATAAGAAGCCCGGCTCCGCAGCCTGGTAGCGGCCCACGAGCCTGACGGCCAGCGGATCGGCGACGTCGAAGACGCGCAGCTCGCCGCTGGCGATCAGGTACAGCAGCGATCCGTCGAGCAGCAGCTCGTTCCCGCCATAGTCCGCGCCGGTGTGGGTGGCGACTTCAACCGGCGCTCTGGGATCGGAGACGTCGACGATCCGCAGCGCCTTGACGCACGGCTGGGCCGGCGGGCAGACCTCGCCGATCATATAGACCCGGCCGTCGGCAGCGACCGGGCTGTAGAAGCCGTTGAGCGGCAGATATCCCAGCGGCTTGATGTTCGCCGGATCGGACACGTCGAGCATCCAGAGCGGCCCGTTCGTGGTTTGGACATAGGCGCGGAGCCCGTCAACCCTGATCCTGGTGGCAAATTGGAGCGATGGGATCGCTGGGAGCAGGGCCGGCTGGGCCGGATTTGTCACATCGGCCCGCAGCAGGTCGGGGCCGGCGGCCGCGTAGAGCCGTGCCAGGCCGCCGGGCGTCCTGCTGGCGGCGATGCGGACCAGCACAGTGGGCATTGGCTGGGTTTGCAGCCAGGTCCGCGCCAGGAAGCGCGGCTGGGCGGGCTGGCTGACATCCAGGAGGTGGACGCCGTCGATCTCGGTTTGAACGAAGGCTGTCGAGCCGATCAGCTCCACTTGGGTGCCGGGCAGCGGACTGGCGCTGGCGCCAAGCACGCGCAATTTGCGCGGATTGGCGGCGTCGATGCTGCGGAGGTTGGCGCTGCCAGTCGCGACCAGGCGGCCGCTTGCCGGATCGGCGGCGATGCCGCTCAGGTCCTGGAAACTGTTGGCGAAGACGTTCGCCCGCTCGACGGGCGCGGTGTCCGGATTGAGGGAGACGATCCGCAGCCCGGCAGCGCCGGCGGCGACATAGGCCCAGCCGCCGCCGGCCCGCAGCTGGCTGGGCTTCCCGGGCAGCGCGACGTAGCCGATGCGGATTGGCGGCGCCGCCGGGTTGATCTGGAAGACTGCGAGGAAGCCGCCGGTCTCGGTCTCGCCGACCGCCACCGCGCGCTGGCCGTCGCTGGCGACATCGACGATGGAGCCGCCGGCGCCGGCCGCGCCCAGGCTCAGCGGTGTCTCCCTGCCGGCCACCAGGAAGATTTCCAGGCGCCCGGAGTGGCCGACCGCCGCGTAGCCGCCCGCGACCGCCAGCGGCGTGGTGCTTGGCGTGCCGGCGATCGGCGCCTCCCCGACATAGCGCGGGTTGTCGAGGTCGCTGATATCGACGATCTTCAGCTTGGGTTCGAAGCAGATCGTGTCCGGGATGCAGCCGCCCCAGGGCACTGCGTGATAGGCCCGGTTGCCGCTCAGGGCCACGCTCCCGAATGTGTGGTCGGCGAGGATGCCGCCAACCACCCGCGGCGCGCGCGGCTCGGCCAGGTCGACAAAGAAGTGATAGCCTCCCGCCGCGAGAACCGTGGCCAGCGTGCCGTCGAGGGTGATATCGTAGCCGCCGCAAGCCGCGCACATGCCCACGACCGCCGGCGCCTGCGGGTTGGCGACCGAAATGATCGTGAGCCGGCCCGTGCTGAGCGCGTAGGCGTAGCCGTTGACGACGGCGAGGCCGCTGATCGGCCGCTCCAGCAGGACGCTGCCGACCGGCGCCGGGTTGGCCGGGTCGCGCACGTCGATGATTTCAAGGTCGTAGTTGGCGCCGACATAGGCGTAGCCGCCGCGGACGACGACCTGCCTCGGCAGGCCGCCCAGATGATCCAGCAGGCGCAGCTGGGACGGGCCGGGCGGCTGGGCGGGCGCGGCGGCGTCGGCGAGCCGGCGCTGGCCGAGCGGGGCGATCAGGGCCAGCATGAAGATGATCAAGGCGATGCGTTTCATAGGGGCTCCAGGCAGGCGGCGGGATCAGTGCGCCGTCGTGGTGATGATACATGGGCGGCGGCTCAGGTTCATTCGGGCCGGCTGCGGCTCAGCGCGGCCGCCGGTCGTGTATAATGGCGCCCGACCTGACGTGTCACTTTGAACTGTCACTCAAAGGAGGATCATAATGCTTGATCGCATCGCGCAGCTGCTGGGCGACGAAGCCGGATCGCTGCTGGAGCACCAGTCGAAAACGATTAGCAAAGAGCTGATCCAGGCGCCCGGCCCGGACTTCATCGACCGGGTGTGGGTCCACTCGGACCGCAACGTCTCGGTGCTGCGCAATCTGCAAGCCCTGTACGGCAGCGGCCGGCTGGCCAACACCGGCTACCTGTCGATCCTGCCGGTCGACCAGGGCATCGAGCACTCGGCGGGCGCGTCGTTCGCCGCCAACCCGATCTATTTTGATCCCGAGAACATCGTCAAGCTGGCGATCGAGGGCGGCTGCAACGCGGTGGCCTCGACCTACGGCGTGCTGGGCAGCGTGGCGCGCAAGTACGCCCACAAAATCCCCTTCGTCGTGAAGATCAATCACAACGAGTTCCTCTCCTATCCCAACAAGTTCGATCAGATCCTGTTCGGCACGCTCAAGCAGGCCCGCGACATGGGCGCGGCGGCGGTCGGCGCCACGATCTACTTCGGCTCGGCCGAGTCCGGCCGCCAGATCGTCGAGGTCGCCGAAGCCTTCGCCCAGGCCCACGAGCTGGGCATGGCGACGATCCTCTGGTGCTACACCCGCAACAACGCCTTCAAGGCCGGCGGCGTGGACTATCACGTTTCGGCCGACCTGACCGGCCAGGCCAACCACCTGGGCGTGACGATCGAGGCCGATATCATCAAGCAGAAGCTGCCCGAGAACAACGGCGGCTACAAGGCCATCAGCAGCAAGGACAATCCCTACGGCAAGACCGACGAGCGGATCTACACCCAGCTCACCAGCGAGCATCCGATCGATCTGGTGCGCTACCAGGTGGCCAACTGCTTCATGGGCCGCGCCAGCCTGATCAACTCGGGCGGCGCGTCGAGCGGCGCCGGCGACCTGGCCGAGGCGGTGCGCACGGCGGTGATCAACAAGCGCGGCGGCGGCGCCGGCCTGATCTCCGGCCGCAAGGCGTTCCAGCGCCCGATGAACGAGGGCGCCGCCCTGCTCAACGCCATCCAGGATGTCTACCTCAGCCCCGATGTCACCATCGCCTAAACCAGGCTACGGGGGCGGCGCCCGGCGCCGCCCCAGCGGAGTTCGTTATGGCTAGCTACGACTATCGCGAGCGCCGGGGCGTCGAGCCGATCAGCTGGGAGCGCTTCGAGCAGCTCACCCGCCAGCTGGCGGTCCAGATCACGCCCTGGACGCCCGAGCTGATCCTCGGCATCGCCCGCGGCGGCCTGTTCCCCGCGACGCTGCTCTCCTACGCTTTGCGCCGCGAGCTGTATCCCATCCGCCTGACCCGCCGCTTCGAGGATCTGGTGGTGCGCCGCCAGCCGACCTGGCTGGTCAAGCCGCCGGCCAAGGTCAGCAAGCGCCGGATCTTGATCGTCGATGAGATCGCCGACTCCGGCCAGACGCTGCTGGCCGCCGCCGAGGTGGTGCGCGAGATGGGCGCCGCCGAGGTGCGCACCGCCGCGCTCTACGCCCACACCTGGGCCAATCCGCGCCCGGACTACGTCGGCCTGCTCTCCGATGCGCTGCTGGTCAATCCCTGGGACCGCGAGATTCTCCAGGACGGCGCCTTCGTGACCCACCCCGAGTACCAGGCCGCGATCGACGCCCAGGCCGATCAGGAGCCCGAGGCGTAGGGATCAGGGATCAGGGATCAGGGATCAGGGATCAGGGATCAGGGATCAGGGATCAGGGATCAGGGATCAGGGATCAGGGATCAGGGATCAGGGATTGATTGGCCGCGATGCCGGGTGCTGTGGCTGGCGGCGCCCGCTCTCTCGAAGTCCGGCCTGGCCCCTGATCCCTAAATCCCTACGCCGGATAGCCCGTGATGCGCCGGATCGCGTCGTACAGCGGCTTGAGCCGCGGGTACATGCGATGGTAGACATCGCGGTAGAGGCCGTCGTAGAGCCGGGCGGGCTCGGGCCGGGGCTCGAAGACCTTGCCCGGCCTGGTCATGGCGCGGGCGGCGGCTGGGACGTCGGGGTAGAAGCCGAGCCCGACCGCCGCATCGATTGCCGCGCCCAGGCCCGAGGCCTCGTAGGTGTGGGGGCGGGCCGCCGGCAGGCCGAAAATATCGGCGGTGATCTGCATGGCCGCGTCGCTCTGGGAGCCGCCGCCGGCCACCCGCAGCGTCGTGATCGCGGTGCCCGAGCGGCGCTGGATCCGCTCCATGCCCTCGCGCAGCGCGTAGGCCAATCCCTCCAAAATCGCCCGGTAGACGTGGCCGCGGGTGTGGACGTCGCCGAAGCCGATGATCGCGCCCTTGGCCTCCGGCCCCGGCACCTTGACCCCCGGCGACCAGAACGGCTGGAGCAGCAAGCCCATCGAGCCCGGCGGAATGTCGGCGATCAGCTCGTCGAACAGCACTTCGGGTGCCACGCCGCGCTCCTTGGCCGCCGCCGCCTCCAGCTGGCCGAACTGCTGCTTGAACCAGTTGACCATCCAGAAACCGCGATAGAGCTGCACTTCCAGGTTGTAGGCGCCGGGCTCCGCCGCCGGATAGGGCGGGATGAAGCGCACGACTTCGTGATAGCGCCGGCTGCTGACGGTGATCGTGGCGCTGGTGCCGTAGCTGATGCAGGCAGCGTCGGGCTCGACGCAGCCGGCGCCCAGCGTCTCGCAGGCTTTGTCGGCGGCGGCTGCGATCAGCGGCAGGCCGGCCGGGATGCCGGTCGCCGCCGCCGCCTCGGCGCTGATCTCGCCCAGCTTGCCGGTGGCCGGCACCAGCTCGGGCAGCTGCTCGGGCGCGATGCCGAAGGCCGGCCATTTCCAATCGCTCGCCGCCGCCCAGCGCCCGTGCTTGAAATCAAACGGCAGGTAGCCGACCTGCGCGCCCACCGAGTCGGCGATCCGCCCGCAGAGCCGGTAGGTCAGGTAGCCCGACAGCATGATAAATTTGTCGGTCTTGGCCCAAAGCTCCGGCTGCTCCATCCGCAGCCAGTTGGACTCGGCCTGGGACTGGGTGTAGGCGACGGTCTCGCGCATCCCGGCCAGGCGCAGCGCCATGCCCCAGGCCCCGCCCACCGGCGCCATGCCGCTCGCCCGCCGCTGATCCAGCCAGACAATCGCCGGCCGCAGCGGCTGGCCGCCCTTGTCAAGATTGATCATCGTGGCGCGCTGGGTGGTGAGCGTGACCCCCGCCAGCGCCGAGCGATCGACCCCCGGCTGCTCCCAGAGCTGCGCGCAAACCTCGCACAGCGACTTCCAATAATACTCCGGGTC
>DASWWB010000548.1:0-8306 GCA_036406115.1 Herpetosiphonaceae bacterium | reverse complement strand
GAGATCGGGCTCATCGGCCAGGCGCAGCTGCTCGGGGCCGCCCGGCTGGTCAATCACAATCGCTTTCATAGCGGCCCCTGGGCGAGCGGATCGACCAGCGGCCGGTCCGGGCGGGCGGTTTTGGTGCGGGCCAGGATTCCGGCCTTGATCTCGGCGCCGCGCTCCCAGTCCTCGCGCTCGGCCTCGGACTCGACCAGCAGCCGCGGGACCGGGCGCGGCCGGCTGTCCGGGCCGATCGCCACCATCGAATAGTAGCCGGTCGTGCACCACTCGCGCTCGCCGCTCAGGGGCCGCTCGGCCCAGGCGTCGATCCGCACGATCATCGAGCTGGTGCCGGTGAAAATCACCCGGGCGTGCATATCGACGATGTCGCCCTGGCGGATGGGCGTGCGGAAGTCGATCCGCTCGGTGGAGGCCGTCACCACCGATTGGCGGCAGAAGCGCAGCGCCGCCAGCGCCGCCGCCTTGTCCATCATCGCCAGCACCTCGCCGCCGAACATCGTGCCGTGGTTGTTGGTCATGCTGGGCAGGACGTGGTCCGACATATGGACTGTCGGCGCCCGCATCGGCTCGCCGGCGTCGCTCATCGCTCGCCCCGCAGGCGCACCAGCAGCCGGTAGTAGGCCAGGCCCAGCGGCCCGGTCATCAGCGTCATCACCAGCGCCGGCACGACCAGGGCGTGGGGGATGCCGCGCTGCTGGGCGTCGCGCAGGATCGTGCGGCCGATCATCAGATCGAAAGCCAGGTAGTGGACCCAGCCGGCGAACACGCCCTCGGGCTGCCGGAACAGGCCGCCGATGCCCTCCAGGGTCGGGTTGCGCAGCTCGGCCAGGGCGGCGGGATTGTCTTTCGACGCCCTGCCGAGCATCGCCGCGTACAGGCCGCCCATCCCCAGGAAAAAGACGTCGCTCTCCGTGACGCGGCGGGTCCAGCGCGAGTTCGGCGCGAAAATCATCAGCAGCCAGCCCGGCAGCACCGCCAGATTGGCCAGCCGGAACAGTTGGCCGAGGCGCGATTGAGCCATTGGAGCCTCCTCATTTAAAACCAGGCGCGATTGTACCACGGGGGCTGATTGGCTGGCGGGGTATAATGAAGCTGAGTCGTCAGTCGTCAGCCGTCAGTCGTCAGGATTTTTGCTGCCGGCAGCCAGCGCGTTGCTTCGAGAAGATATTCCATGCCCATCAGTCAGCATCCTGACGACTGACGACTGACAACTGACGACTGATAGCTACCCCCGGAGGACGCCATGGAACTGACAATCCTCGGCTGCGGCGGCTCGATGGGCATTCCGGCGATCGGCTGCTCGTGCCTGGTCTGCACGTCGCCGGACCCGCGCAACCAGCGGCTGCGGACGGCGGCGCTGCTGACCGACGGCCCGCGCCGCATCCTGATCGACCCCGGCCCCGATTTCCGCCAGCAGGCTCTGCGCGCCGGCCTGAGCCGGCTCGATGCGATCCTGGTCACCCACGCCCACAGCGATCACATCGCCGGCCTCGACGACGTGCGGCCGATCAATTTCGCCATGGGCGCGCCGATCCCGCTGTTCTGCCTGGACGACACGCTGGAGCGGCTGCGCCGCCAGTTCGCCTACATCTTCGCCGACGGCCCGTCGCTCTCGACCCGCCCGCAGATCGAGGCGCGGCCGATCGCGCCCGCCGGCCCGTTCGAGGCCGGCGGCGTCAGCTTCACGCCGCTGCCAGTCAGCCACGGCGAGTGGGGCATCGTCGGCTTCCGCGTCGGCGGCCTGGCCTATCTGACCGACGTCAGCGCGATCCCCGAATCGACCTTCGCCCTGCTGGAGGATCTTGACGCCCTGGTGCTGGGGGCGCTGCGCTACGAGCCGCACCCGCTCCATTTCACCGTCGAGCAGGCCCTGGCGGCGATCGAGCGCATCCGGCCGCGCCGCGCCTGGCTGACCCACATGGGCCACGACCTGGAGTACGAGCGCGACAACGCCCTGCTGCCGGACCACGTGCGCCTGGCCCACGACGGCCTCGTGATCCGCTTCGACTGATCCGCCGCCTGATGGATGGGCGGCGGCCCGCCTTCTGCTATCATTTTCCCCCAAGGCGCCGCGCGCCGGCCAGGCCGGAACGGGCGCGATGAATCCTCAGCATCGTCAGGAGCTTGATTTGACAACTGTAAAACACGAACCCCGCCAGACCCAGATGCATTCGACCAAAGCCGCCCGCGAGCGCGCGCTGCTGGTGGGAGCCGATGTCTACAGCGCCCACGCAGCCTGGCACGTTGACGATTCGCTCGATGAGCTACAGCTGCTGGCCGACACCGCCGGCCTCGACGTGGTCGGCTCCATCACCCAGAAGCTGGATCACCCCAACCCCCGCACCTACATCGGCCCCGGCAAAGTCCGCGAGGTCGGCGACCTGCGCGCCGAGACCGACTACAACGTCGTGATTTTCGACGACGAGCTTTCTCCCTCCCAGACCCGCAACCTGGAGCAGGAGCTGGGCGTCAAGGTGATCGACCGCACCACGCTCATCCTCGATATTTTCGCCGCCCACGCCCGCACCCGCGAGGGCAGCCTCCAGGTCGAGCTGGCCCAGTACGAATACATGCTGCCCAGGCTGCGCCGGGCCTGGACCCACCTTGAGCGCCAGAGCGGCGGCGGCGGCAGCGGCTCTGGCGTCGGCGTCGGCCTCCGCGGCCCCGGCGAAACCCAGCTTGAGACCGACCAGCGGATCATCAACCGCCGGATCGCCCATCTCAAGGAGCAGCTGGTCGATGTCCACCGCCACCGCGAGCTGTACCGCCAGAACCGCCAGTCGTCGGGCCTGCCGGTGATCTCGCTGGTCGGCTACACCAACGCCGGCAAGTCCACCCTGCTCAACGCGCTGGCCGACGCCGACGTGCTGGCCGCCGACCAGCTGTTCGCCACCCTGGACCCGACGACCCGCAAGGTCTCGCTGCCCGGCGGCCGGCTGGTGCTGATGACCGACACCGTGGGTTTCATCCAGCGCCTGCCCACCGCGCTGGTCGCGGCATTCCGCGCCACGCTGGAGGAGATCGCCGAGGCCGATCTGCTGCTCCACGTCCTCGATCTGACCCATCCCAACGCCGAGGAGCAGGCCCAGACGGTGCTCAAAACCCTCGATGACCTCAAGGTCGGCGACAAGCCGGTCCTGACGGTCTTCAACAAGATCGACAAACTGCCCGACGCCAGCGACGACGATCTGCGGCCCCTGATCCATGAGCTGGGCTTGCCCGAGGGCTCGTGGGTGGCGGTCTCGGCCCAGAGCGGCCAGGGCCTCGCCGGGCTCCAGGCCGAGATCGAGCGGCTGCTCGGGGCCACGATGGTCCGGCTGGAGGCCCACATCCCCTACCGTGACAACGAGCTGGTGGCGCTGTGGCACGAGCGCGGCGTGATCGACGAGGAGGAGTTCGACGGCGAGGGCACGACGCTGCGCGGGGCGCTGCCCGGCCGGCTGGTCCATCGCTTCGAGCGCTTCAGGCTCGCCGGCCAGGCCGACGGGAACGGCGGCAAAAAGCAGCTATAATGGGCCGCGACAGCGGACAGCCCCGGCCGGAGCGCGTCAACCGCGCTCCGGCCGTCAGTTTAAGGTGGGAAAACATCGTGAGCGCGCAACCTGTCTATATTGTGATCGAGGGCGTGATCGGCGTCGGCAAGACGACGCTGGCGCGGCTGCTGAGCCGCGAGTGGGGCGCGGCGACCTTGCTGGAGGTGGTGGAGGCCAATCCGTTTTTGAGCGATTTCTACGCCGACCGCGCCAAATATGCGTTCCAAACCGAGACCTTCTTCGTGCTCAGCCGCTACAAGCAGCAGCACGACGAAGTCCCGGCCCACCTGGCGGCCGGCCCGCTGATCAGCGACTATCATTTCGCCAAGAACAAGCTTTTCGCGGGCCAGAACCTGGTCGGCGACGAACGGGAGCTGTTCGACACCCTGTTCGCCGCCCTCAGCCGCCAGATCCGCGTCCCGGACCTCGTGATTTACCTCCAGGCCGAGCTGGAAACCCTGCTGCGGCGGATCGCCCTCCGCGACCGGCCGTTCGAGCGCAACATGGAGCGGGCCTACCTCGAAGGCCTTTCAGCCGCCTACGACGATTTTTTCCGCACCTACGACGAAGCCCCGCTGCTGACCATCCAGACCGACGCGCTCGATGTGGTGAGCGATCCCGCCGCCCTGGCGCACGTCAGCGGACTGGTGCGCGCCAGGCTGGCAGGCTACGAGCAGGGCCGGATGCTCAACGGCGCGAGCCACTAGCGATCTTTGAGCGTCAGCAGGTTGCCGATGCGCACGCCGTGCCCCAGCAGCCGGCCGCGCACGTTGCCCAGCGCCCACAGGACGGGATTGACGCCGGCCAGGATCAGGCCGACGACGCCGAAGAACGACAGGCTCCCGGCCAGCGCGTTGCGCCACACCAGCAGCGCGCCGATCGCCGACACGACCTGCCAGGCGCCGACCAGCCAGAGCATGTCCAGGCGGTTCTTGGTCGCCGCGCGCAGCAGGGCGAAACCGCTCCAGCCGTACCAGACCATCAACCCGAAGGCGACCCAGGCGAGCAAACTCCACATACCGACCTCCAATTGCTACATGCGAAAGGCGTTGGGTCCGCCCCAACGCCTCTCCTACGTCCCCGGCAGCGCGCGGTTGCCCCCGCTCAGGCGCCCGATTTGGCCGAGCTGAACGGCGACATCAGCAGCCCCCAGAGCATGCGCACCGGCGCGAGGAGCAGCGTGACGAGCGTCTGGATGCCCGCCGCCAGCGGCAGCCCCAGATGCAAGATTCGCCGCAGCCAGCCGAGCCAGACCAGGCGCGAAATGGCGATGGTCATGCCCAGGATCACCATCGAGATCACGAACTTCAGCGCGTGCGGCGTCTCGATGTGGAAGAAGCCCTTGAGCATCGCCTCGGTGCCGATCGCCAGCAGCAGGGCGAAGGCGGCGTGCTCAAGGTTCGGCTCCCACTCGATCAGCTTGGTGAAGATGCCGGCGGCGAAGCGCATCACCAGGATGCCGATGCCCACGCCCAGCGCGACCACCCAGAGCCGCTTCTGCGGGTCGAGCTGGACGGCGACCACCACGTTGTCGAGGCTGAAGGCCAGGTCGGCGATCTCGATCACCAGCACGGTTTTCCAGAAACTGGCAGGCCTGGCCCTCGGCCCCGCCGCGCCAGCCTCCTCCTGGATGTGCTGGTGCAGGTTGCCGAAGTGGTTGACGCCGAGCCAGAACAGGTAGCACGCCCCCAGGATCAGCACCCAGGTCTGCTCGACGATGATGAAGGCCAGGCCCAGCATCAGGAAGCGGCCGAGATAGGCGCCGAGCAGGCCGACTTTGAGCGCCGCGCCCTGCTGTCCGCCCAGCGTGCGGTCGAGCGCGTGGCCCAGCCCGCGCAGCCAGTTCGGCCAGGGCACCGGCGTATCCTCGGGCAGGTGGGCGACCATCGCGCCCAGCACGGCGGCGTTGTCGATCGAGAGCACGCCTTCCAGGAAGATCAGCAACAAGATAATCGGGATGATATTCCAATCCAATGTCGTAGGTCCTTTCTTCGCGGGAAATCGGGGAGCGCCCGGCGGTCGCCGCGGCTCCTGGGTATTATAGCCCTGCTGGGCCGGGACGCAAACCGCCGCGCCGCTCCGGGGCTGGCTAGCCGGCGGCCGCTGGCTGGGCGCCGGCGCGGGCCAGCAGCACCACCGCCGCCAGGATCAGCGCGCCGCCGGCGACCTGGAGCGGCGTGACCTGCTCGCGCAAAATCAGCGCCGCGAGGATCACCGTGACCGCCGGCTCGACCGCCGAGAGCGTCGAGGCGTTGACCGGGCCGATCCGCTCCATCCCGGCGAAGAAACAGACGATCGCCACCACTGTCGAGATCAGCGCGATCCCCGCGATCGCCAGCCAGCCGCCAGCGCCGGCAGGGAACACCGGGCCGCGCGCCGCGACCATCGCCCCGTACACCAGGGCCGCCGCGCCCATGATCACGGTGGAGGATGGGATGGGGCCGGCCTGCGGCGTCACCCTGCTGCCAGTCATAATGTAGACGCTGTAGATCAGCGCCGCGCCGACGCCCAGGGCGATGCCGAGCGGCGCGGTGCCTTGGGGGCTTTCGGCCGCCGTGCCGATGGTCAGCACGGTGCCGGCCAGGGCCAGGGCCAGCGCCCCGAGCTTGGCCGCCCCCAGCGGCTCGTTGAAAAACACCCGCGCCCCGACGGTGACGATCACCGGGTAGAGATAGAGCAGCAGGGCGACCAGGCTGGCGGGCGCCATGGTCAGGGCGGTGAAAAAGGCCAGCGACTGGCCGACATAGCCCAGCCCGCCCAGCGCCAGCAGCGCGGCCAGCAGCTTGCCCCGCGGCCACGGCAGGCCGCGCGCCAGCATCACGCCGACCATCACCAGCGCGGCGATGCTGAAGCGCAAAAACAAGACCGTGGGCGGGTCGGCGCCGGCGGCGTAGGCCTGGCGGGCGAAAATCGCGAGCGTGCCGAACGAGCCGGCCGACAGCGCCATCAGCGCGAGGCCCTTGAGCCACTCGCGCCTGGGCGCCGCGCCCAGCTGGGTTTCGGCGGGCGGTGCTTCGTACATCTAGCCTTCCTGGGGGCGCTGGAGCGCGTAGGCGATCGCCTGCTCCAGCGTCATAGCCCGCCCGAGCGCGAGCTCTGCGTTGAACATTTCGTCGCCCAGCTGCGAGCGGGCCACCACCAGGGTCCGCTCGTAGACCGCCTGGTCGGCGGGCGGCACGGGCGCGCGGATCGAGTCGCGGATGGCCATGGCCGCCCCGAGCAGGCGAGTGGCGCGGGTGCCGTCGCTCTGAAGGCTGGCGACATCGGCCAGGCCCTCCAGGCAGCCGGCCATGCCCGAGCGGTCGCCCAGCTCGCGGCGCAGCGCCAGCATCTCCCACAGCGTGGCGCGGGCCGCGTCGATCGCGCCCTCGTCCAGCGAAACTTCGGTGATGCCGTAGAGCGCGCGGGCGATGCCGTCTTTGTCGCCCAGCTCGCGCGAAAGCCGCAGGCTCTCCTCGAACAGCGGCAGCGCCAGATCGTCCTCGCCCTGGTAGAGGTGGCCGAGGCCGAGGAAGTAGATGCCCCAGGCGATGCCGCGCTGGTTGCCGCGCTTGCGGTTCAGCGCCAGCCCCTCCTCGAAATACAGCGCCGCCCGGTCCCACTCGCCCTCGTTGAGCGCCACTTCGCCCAGGCCGCGCAGCGCCTCGCTGATGCCGGCTTCGAGCTTGAGCGTCCGGTACAGCGCCAGCGCCTCCTCGAACAGCGGCCGGGCCAGGCCGAAGTCGGCCTGCCAGAGCGCGACCAGGCCCAGGTTGTTGAGCGCATTGGCGATGCTGGGCTGGTCCTGGAGCTGGCGGTAGATGCGCAGGCTGGCGGCGAAGCAGTGCTGGGCCGGCTCGTAGTCGTCCTGGAGATAGGCCAGCACGCCGGCGCCGTTGAGCGTGGTGGCGTGGATGGCGGGATCGAGGCTGCTGGCGTGCGCGAGCGCCTCGTCGAACCAGCGCCGCCCTTCGCTGAGGTAGCCGCGGATGTACCAGAACCGCCGCAGGGCGTTGGTGAGGCGCACCGCCAGCTCCGGCCGGCCCTGGTCGAGCGACCAGCGCAGCGCAGCGCGGAAATTATCATGCTCCTGCTCCAGCCGGGCGAGCCAGGCCAGCTGCTGCGGGCCGCCCAGCTCGGGGTCGGCCTGCTCGATCAGCGCCAGGTAGTAGCGGGCGTGGCGCTCGTGCAGCTCGGCGGCCGCGCCGGGCGCCCCCGCCTCGCCGGCGAGCCGCTCCAGCGCGTACTCGCGCAAGGTTTCCAGCATGACGAAGCGCTGCTCGCCGGCGCCGCCGAGCGGCAGGCCGGGATCGCCCTCGCCCAGCTGCCCCAGCAGATTGTGCTTGGCCAGCGTCTCCAGCCCGTCGAGCAAGTCGGATTGGCCCGGCTCGGCGCAGACGGCCTCGGCCGCCGCCAGGGTGCAGCCGCGCACGAAGACGCTGAGCCTGGTGAACAGCTGGCGCTGGCCCTCGTCGAGCAGATCGTAGCTCCAGTCGATCGCGCCGCGCAGGGTTTGCTGGCGCGGCGGCAGGTCGCGCGCGCCGCCGACTAGCAGCTTGAGCCTGCTGCTGAGCCGGGCCAGCAGCGCCGGCGGCGAGAGCAGCCGCGAGCGGGCGGCTGCCAGCTCGATCGCCAGCGGCAGCCCGTCCAGCCGCTGGCAGATCTCGGCCACGGCGGCGGCGTAGTCCTCGCTCAGGATAAAATCGGGCTTGACCATCCGCGCCCGCTCGACGAACAGACGGACGGCGGCGTAGCGCTCCAGCTCCCCGGGATCGGGCGCGTCCCGCTCCG
>DASWWB010000547.1:0-1715 GCA_036406115.1 Herpetosiphonaceae bacterium | reverse complement strand
GCTGCTGGCGCTGGGCGTCAAGCCGGTCGGCGTCACCGAGTGGTTCGGCAAGCGGCCCTACGCCACCTGGGAGTGGGCGCAGGACGAGCTGGGCGACGCCAAGCCGACCGTCGTCGGCGACGCCAGCGGCACCAACTTCGAGCAGATCGCCGCGCTCAAGCCTGATGTGATCCTGGCGCTCTACTCGGGCATCACCCAGGAGCAGTATGATCTGCTGGCCAAGATCGCGCCGACCGTCGCCCAGCCCGGCGCTTATGTCGACTATGGCATTCCCTGGCAGGAACTGACCCGCACCGTCGGCACGGTGGTCGGCAAGCCCGCCGAGGCCGATCAGCTGGTCAAGGATGTCGAGACCAAGATCGCCGAGACCCGCGCCGCCCACCCCGAGTTCGAGGGCGCCACTGCGCTGGTCGCCACGCCCTACGAGGGCATCTGGGTCTACGGGCCGGAGGATGTGCGCGGCCGGCTGCTGACCGCGCTGGGCTTCAAGCTGCCCGCCGGCCTGGCCGAGGTGACCGGGACCCAGTTCGGTGGTAATCTGAGCATGGAGCGCGCCGACATGCTGGATGTCGACGCGATCATCTGGCTCGACCCCGAGGACGCCAAGGGCCCGCTCGGCGGCCCGGTCTACGCCAGCCTCAAGGTCCACACCGAGGGCCGCGAGGTCTTCCTTGACAGCTTCGACGATCCGCTGGGCGGCGCCACCTCGTTTGTGAGCGTGCTGAGCCTGCCCTACCTGATCGACGGCCTGGTGCCCAAGCTGGCGACCGCCGTCGACGGCGACCCGGCCACCAAGGTCGAGTAGCGAGGAGCCAGCCATGACCGCACCCGCAACGGCAGCAGCGCCGCTCGCCGCCACCCTCGAGCGCATCGCCGCCCTCGACGCCTACGTGTCGGCCGCCCTGCTGCCGGCGCCCGGGGCGGGCTGGGTCCGTGCCAGCGAGCTGCTGGCGCCGCAGGCCGGCGACTGGCTCGACGAGACGCTGGGCCAGCTCGTGGCCCGCTACAGCCTGGACCGGCCCAAGACCGCCGCCAGCTTTTTCGTCGGCTCGTATGTCTGGTACCTGGCGGGCGCGGCGATCGGCTGCCTGCTGCTGGAGCGGCGCGTCCCGCTGCTCGCCGCCGAGCATGTGGCCGCGCGCCTGGTGCCGGGCTCGGTCGAGTTCGCGCTGCTCGACCCCGGCTTCGCGGCCCTCGCTGACGATCCCGCCGCCGGCCAGCCCGGCGTCAGGGTGCTGGATGGGCCGGCGGCGCTGAACGAGCTGCTGCGCGCCCAAATCGAGGGCCACATGGCCAGGCTGATCGAGCTAGTCGCGGAGCGCAGCGGCTTGGGCCGCCGCGCCCAGTGGAACCTGACCGCCGACACCTGCGCCCGCCTGTTCCTCTGGCTCGGCCAGAAAACCGGCCAGGCCGAGCGCGGCTGCGACGAAGGGCTCGCGCTGATCAAGGCGCCGGGCTCGCCCATGCGCCCCAGCAAAACCAGCTACCTCACGCTGGAGGAGGCCGGCCGGCGCGAAACCTTCTACCTGCGCGGCGGCTGCTGCATGACCTACAAAATCCCCGGCGCCGCCAAATGCTCCAACTGCCCGCTCCAGCCCCGCGAGGAGTGCGAGCGCCGGCTGCGC
Organism: Herpetosiphonaceae bacterium; assembly: GCA_036406115.1. Classification (GTDB taxonomy): domain Bacteria; phylum Chloroflexota; class Chloroflexia; order Chloroflexales; family Herpetosiphonaceae; genus DASWWB01. The sequence continues at coordinate 90 of DASWWB010000547.1, read as the reverse complement.
GCCGGCATGGCCCAGTCCTAGCCCGCCGCCCCAAGCGGCGGACAACCACTGATCAATCACAAGCGGCCCGCCCGGCTGATCCCGGGCGGG
>DASWWB010000546.1:0-5996 GCA_036406115.1 Herpetosiphonaceae bacterium | reverse complement strand
CCGGCTTGATGATTTCCCGCCGCTGTACCGCGCCGGCTATTTCGACGGATCCTTCTCCCAGCGCGGCCCGCGCGTGCTGCTCGGCACCCATCCCGACCAATCGCTCGGCGGCACGACGGCGGCGGAGACGGTGTTCGATCTGCCTGCCGGCGCCCAAAGCATGGCCTTCAGCGCCAATGTGCGCGGCGGCATGTTCTCCTCGGGCCTCGCGATCTACGTCAAGCCCGCCGGCGCCGCCGACTGGGGCGTCGCCATCGCCGCCTGGGATTTCCACAACGGCGCCGACTCCAATGTCAGCGGCTCGGTGCCCGACGGCCACGTTCAGCTGCTCTGGTCCGCCACGCCCGGCCAGCGCTATCAGATCAAGCTGCGCTGCGCAACCTGGAACGGCTACCCGGTCACCTGCGGCTGGACCAAGCTGAAGTTTTACCATGACGTGCCGGGCTGGACCCGGGCGCCGCTGCTGGATTCCAACCACGAGCACACGGCGCGCGCCCGCTGGGGCGTCCACAGCGCCGCCGAGCCCGTCCCGGCGCCGGCGCCGCCTGTCGCGCCCCGCGACGGCGAGTTCCTGGCAGTGCAGACGCTGCCGAACCCCGGCGGCGGGAGCTACGCCTACCTGGCGCCGCCGCTGGCCCTGCCGCCCTTCGCCTCCGGCGATTTGACGGTCGCCGTGAGCTGGACCCAGCGCTATCCCGATCCGCTCCCTGGCGGCGTGAGCCAGCGGGCGCCCAAGCTCCGCCTGACGCTCAGCGCCCCCGACGCTCCCGAGACCAGCCTGGTTGTCAATGCCGGCGACGAGCGCGACGCCGCCTGGCGCGGCGCCACGCTCGTCGTGCCGGCCGCCTTCCAGGACCGGATTGTCAGGCTCTCGCTCGGCGCCAATCACACCGACGGCGGCGGGCCCTCGGTCGTCGCCCTCGATGATCTCAAGTTTTTCTACAAAGGCCGCGAGCTGGCCATGCCGATCGCCCCCGACGGCAGCGTGGGCAAATGCTCCTGCGCGGTCATGGGCGGCAGCCAGTGGTTTTTCGGCGATCCGGTCAACACCTTCTCCGGCGCTTTCGTGCTTGATGAGCTGGACGCCAGCCTGCCGACTGATGGCTCGCCCTTCGATGTGACTCGCGGCTACGCCTCGCTGCTCGCCGACACCTCGATCTATCCGGTTACGTCGCTGGGGCCGGGCTGGCGCGGCTCGTTCCAGGAGACGCTGACGCTGCCCGCTTCGACCGGCGGCGAGCCGGCGACGGCGATCTACGAAACCGCTCAAGGCAATCGCGTGCGCTTTTTCCAAAGCGGGCCGGCGAGCTTCAAGCCCGCCCCCGGTGTCCGGGCCGCGCTGGCGCTGATCGGCGACCAGTACAAGCTGACCGCCGCCGATACGACCGCCCTGACCTTCGATCGCGCCGGCCGCCTGCTGACTGTCGATGACCCGCACGGCAGGCGCCTGATCCACTCCTACGGCCAGGACGGCTACAAAGAGCGGGTGACCCACAACGCCAGCGGCCGCAATCTGCGCTTCTCCTATGTCTCGCGGGGCGGCAAGCGGCTGCAAGCGGTCGATCTGTATGATCAAGAGACGCTGGTGCGCCGCCTCGCCGCCTACGACTATGACGCCGCCGGCTATCTGATCAAAGCGACCGACGCCCAGGGCGCCGTGATCAACTACGGCTACGCCGCCGGCCCCGTCCGCCGCTTGGACCGGATCTGGCGCGGCGCGGAGCCGATCTCCGCCGCCAACCCGGCCCAGGTGATCAACGAGTACTATCCCAATGGCAAGGTCCGCCAGCAAACCGAGGCGTCCGGCCGCGTCCTGGCCTATCGCTACGATTTCGCCGGCGACAAGCTGCTGACCAGCCCCTACGTCACCACGATCACTGTCACGCCGCCGGCAGGCTCCGGCGAGCAGCCCGCGCTGGTCCGCCACCACTACCGCGCCGACGGCACGCCGCGCATGCAGGAGCAGAACGGGCGCTTCCTCGGCCTCACCGCGCTGCGCGGCGCCGCGCTCGCCCCGGCCCGCCTGCTGGACGGCAATCTCAACGCCGTCCAGGTCGAATCCAATCCCAGCGGCCTGCCGACCAAGATTATCGATCCCCAGGGCGGCGCGCTGGAAATTGACTATGACAGCGCCAACCGCCCGCTTGAAGTCACGCAGCCTGACGGCGTCAGGCAGGCGATGACCTATGACGCTGCTGGCAATCTGCGAGTCTCCCAGCTCGTCCCCGCCGGCGGCGGCGCCCCGTCCGCGACCCGCATGACCTACACCGATCACCAGCGCCTGCGCACGGTGACGGCGCCGGACGGGGTCGTCACGCTCTACGAATACAACGCCAAGCATCAGGTCTCGCATATGATCGTCGGCTACGGCACCGCCGAGGCCAAGACGACGGTCTATGGCTACGACGCCGCCGGGCGGCTCACAGATGTGCTGGAGGGCGCCGGCACGCCGCTGGCGACGACCACGCGCACCGAGTACCGGCCCGACGGCCAGGTTCGGCTGGTCATCCAAAACTACCGCACGCCCGGCGCCTACGATCCCGCCGATCCTCTGCGCAACGTCCGCACCGAGTACGGCTACGACAGCCGCAGCCGTCAGATCTGGACCAAGACCGTCGACGGGCGCTACCACGGCTTCACCCACTACGACGCCGCCGGCAGGGTCGATTGGATCGTCGAGAATCCTGTCGACAGCGCCGGCGCCCCCGTCGCGCCCGCCGCCAAGCCCGCCTACGATCCTGCCCGTCCCGACGCCAATATCCTCACCGAATACGGCTACGACGGCCTCGGCCGCCGCGCGACCGTGACCCGCCACGGCTTCGGCGCCGGCGCGTTCCAGCCCGCCACCAGAACCTGGAGCGCGGCGGCGACCAGGGTCACGCTCACCGAGTACGACAGCCAGGACCGGCCGGTCAAGGTCACCGAGAATTACCAGCCGGGACAGCCCGTCAACACGCTGCCGGCGGTGAATGTCCAGACCGAGACGATCTACGACGGCGTCGGCAATGTGACCTGGCAGCGCGATGCCGCCGGCCTTTGGACCAGGTTCCAGTACGATTCCGCCAATCGCCCGACGACGACGATCCGCAACTACGAGAACGGCGATCCGCTGACGGTGGCTGACTGGAGCCACACCGACGGCAGCGACACCGATCTTGTCAGCCAGACGGTCTACCACGCTCAGAACGGGCGCGTCCTCAAGTCGATTGAAAATATGGTCGACGGAAATTTCGACATCCACCAGAGCCAGCCGATCACCGACCACATCACCATCCCGTCCTACGACGCCTTCGGTCGGGTCACTGCCACGCTCGCCAACGCCGCGCCCGCCAGCTCGGGTATCGGCGGCGTCAATCGCGAGACCCGCGCCCAGTACGATCCGGCGACCGGCCGCCTCCTCGCCACCCGCGACGCCGCCGGCGTCTGGACCGTGCTGCGCTATGACGCGCTCGGCCGCCAGAGCGGCAGCATCCGCAACTGCGTGGACGCCGCCGGCGCCAGGAATTTCACCGGCTGCCTCGATTGGACAAGCGTTGCGCCTGATCGCAACGTGCCTGGCCCGCAAACGCGCTTCGACGCCCGCTGGCGGCCTATCGAGATGATCGACGCCATGGGGATTGTCACCCGCCAGCGCTACGACGCGCTCGGCCGCGTCGAGGAGACCATTTCTAACTATGTCGCCGGCGGCCCGTCCGACAGCGCGACCAATGTCTCCTCGACCACGGCCTACGACGCGCTCGGCCGCGTCGCCCAGCTCCGCGATGCGGACGGCAACCTGACAAGCTACGCCTACAACGGCCTCGGCCAGCGGACAGCGGTGACTGATCCGGAGCTGCGCGTGACGCAGATCGGCTACGATGCCGACGGCGCTCAGCGCTGGATCCGCTCCAATGACGGCCGCTTCACGGTGATCGAGGTCGATGGACTGGGGCGCGAGGTCAGGCGGATCGTCAACTATGAGAATGGCGTCGCCGATTCCGCCGACGGCAGCGATCGCGATCTTGCCACCCGCACAGTCTACGATCTGGCCGGCAATGTCCAGAAACTGATCGACCCGCAGAATCAGGTGACGCTGTTCGGCTACGATCATCTGCGGCGCCTGGCGCAGGTGACGGAGAACGCGGTGCCGGCCCAGCAATGCCTGGCCGCCGACACTGACTGCAACGCGGTGACCCGCTATCGCTACGATCGCCTGGGCAACCGGATCGCTGTCACCGACGCCCGCGGCTATGTCCGGCGCTTCGAGTTCAACGCCGCCAACGAGCAAACCGCCGCCACCGACCCGCTGGGCAACCGGGAGACCCGCGCCTACGACGCCAACGGCCGGCTTGTCGAGACGCTCCTGCCCGGCGACGCCGCCGGCGCGACCGCCCGCCTCATCGCCGAATATGATTCGCTGGGCCGGCGCACGGCGCTGTTTCCCGCAACCCGCCGGGCCGATCAGCTCCAGCGCTGGGCCTACGATATTCTCGGCCGGGTAACGGCCTACGTCGATCTCGCCAGCCCCGCCGGCAGCGACGCCACGCTGCGCTACGACTACGACGCCCTCGGCCGCGTCAAGAACCTGACCGATCCGCGCGTCGGCACGACCTCCTACGCCTACGAGCCGGGCGGCCAGCGCCGGCAAATCACCTATCCCAACCGCGCGACGGTGGTCGATTTCGCCTACTACGGCGACGGCCGGCTCAAAACCGTGCGCCAGGGCGGCGCGGAGTGGGCCGAATACCTCTACGACGCCGCCGGCCGGCTCCAGACCCTGCGCCGCAACAATGACGCGCTGGTCACCACCTGGGCCTACGACAACGCCGATCGGCCGATCGACGTCATCACCCAGCAGGGCGGGGCGACCAAAGCCCGCTTCGAGTACACAGTGGATCGCGGCGGCAAACGCCTCCAGGTCACCGACACGGTCGACGGCGCCAGACTCGCCACCGCCTACCAATACGATCGGCTCGGCCGCCTGACGGTTGCCCAGGAGGGGGGCGGCGCCCGCGCCGAGTATGGCTATGACCGGGCCGGCAACCGGACCAGCGTCATCCGCAACGGCGTCGGCGAGACCTTCGCCTTCAACGCCGCCAACCAGGTTGTCAAAGCCGGCTGGCGCTACGATGGTCGCGGCAACCTGCTGGCCGACGGCAGCCGCACCTACGCCTACGACGACTTCGGCCGCCTGCGCACCGTCGTCACCGGCTCGGGTGCTGGCGCGCGCAAGGATTTCGGCTACCACGGCGAGGCCCTGGTGACCGGCGCCAACGACGGCGCCTTGGTCGCCCGCTTCGCCCAGGATTTCGCCGCGCCCATGAGCCAGCTGCTCGAAAGCCGGATCAGCGCCGGGCCCAGCACGAGCTTTATCTATGGCAGCGAGCGGCTCGGCGCGCTCAGCGGCTCGGCCCGGGCCTGGCACGTCGCCGACGCGCTGGGCAGCGTCCACGCCCAGCTCACCGATGCCGGCGCCGTCCAGTCCCGCCACCAGTTCGACGCCTGGGGCCAGTCGACCGGGGCCAACGCGCCAGCGCCCTGGGGCTTCGCCGGCGAGTACGCCAGCTCCAACGGCTTGGTCTACCTCCGCGCCCGCTGGTATAATCCCGCCCACGGCGCCCTGCTCGGCAAGGATCCGTTCGAGGGCTGGGCTACGAAACCGAACTCCCTGCATCCATACCAGTATGCGGCAAATAATCCCCTTTCAAACATTGATCCCTCTGGCCGGTGTTATGGGCCGATTGAATTCCTTCGTTCCATTGAGACGCAGAATTGCGTTAATCTAGATACGGCAATCAGCATTTACCAGCATCCGAAATCCTCTTTTGGCGATAAAGCCCAAGCGGCCTCATATGTTACTGCGTGGATGATCCCGCATGCAATGCTCCTTCTTGCAGCAGGTTTGGTATTAACTCAAGGCGTGATAAGCGTTGCTGCTGTTGTCGAATGGGGGGCTGTTTATTTAGCATCTACGGGGCCAGCGGCGGCTACGGCTACGGCAGGTGTGGCGGGACTCG
>DASWWB010000545.1:0-8945 GCA_036406115.1 Herpetosiphonaceae bacterium | reverse complement strand
CCCGCCGCTTGGCGGCATGCGCGCGCACGCGCTCTCTCCGGCCCAGCGCCTGAGCAAGCGCATCTTCGATCTGATCGTCGCGACCCTGGGCTTGCTCATCCTTGCGCCGATATTCCTCGTCATCGGCCTGTTAGTCAGGCTCGATTCGCCCGGCCCGGCCTTGTTCCGGCAGCAGCGGCTGGGCAAGCATGGCGTGCCGTTCCCGATGTGGAAGTTCCGCAGCATGCGCGCTGGCGCCGAGCAGCACTGGCGCGACGTCGCGCAGCGCGACGAGCGGGGGCGCCTGATTCACAAGACCCCCGGCGATCCGCGCGTCACCGCGCTGGGCCGCCTGCTGCGCCAAACCAGCATCGACGAGCTGCCACAGCTGATCAATGTGGTGCGCGGCGAGATGAGCCTGGTCGGCCCGCGCCCCGAAATGCCCGATATGCTCCCGGAGTACGCCGACTGGCAGCTGGAGCGCTTCGCCGTCACGCCCGGCATGACCGGCTGGTGGCAGATCAACGGCCGCGGCGACCGCCTCATGCATCTGCACACCGGGGACGATATTTACTATATCCGCCATTATTCGTTCTGGCTTGACGTGAAAATTCTCTGGAAGACCATCGGCGTCGTGGCACGGAGGGAGGGCGCATTTTGATCGTCGACGCGCGGCGGTGGGGCCGATCGGCGCTGGCGGGGCTTCGCCGGGTCATCCTCGCCGCGACGGGCAGCGAACGCCGCCGCGTCGCGGCGGTTCTCGCCCTCGGCCTGGCCCAGGGGCTGTTCTATCTGTTCGCGATGCCGGCCTGGAAATATTACGACGAGGCGAACCACTTCGAGTACGCTTGGCTGCTGGCGAACGGCGGGCGCGACGATCCTGCGGCGATCCTGCACATCCGGCGCGAACTCGCAGCCTCCATGACCGCGCAGCGGTTTTACCCGCCGGGCGGGGAGCCGGCGCTCGGCCGGGCCGGGGAGCCGCCGATCGGCTATTCGCAGCTCGCTGACCCGCCGCTGTATTACCTCGCCGCCAGCCTGCCATTGCGGCTGCTCCGGCACCAGGATCTTGTCCTCCAGCTCCGTGCCGCTCGCTTCGTCTCGCTGCTGTGTTTCCTGGCCACCCTGGCGATCGCGGCCGGGATAGCCGCCGAGGTGACTGCCGCAGGCCACCCGCTGCGCTGGGCGGTGCCGCTGTGCCTGGCGGGCGTGCCGCCGTTCGTCGATGTGATGACGTCGCTCAACAACGATGTCGGCGCCGTCCTGGTCGGCTCGTTGTACTGGTGGGGCGGCGCGCGCGCGCTCCAGCGCGGCCTGACGATCCGCCGGCTCGCCTGGCTGGTCGCAGCGGCGCTCGCTGCGGTTCTGACCAAAAACACCGTGCTGCTGGCGCCGGTTCTGCTGCCCGGGCTGCTGATCTTCGCCGCCGTCCGCCGCTCCGCGTGGCGGTGGCGGCTGGTGGCGGCGGGCGCGGCTGGGGCGGCGATCCTGGCGCTCTGGGGGGTGCGCTGGGAGGACGCGGCGTTCTGGTATCGGCAGGGCGGAGACTCTCCGGCGCCGAGCCGCGCCCTCACGGCCGACGGCGGGTTCGCCTTGGAGCTGGCGCTGGACCCCAAAACTCCGACGATTCTGGCCCAGCCGCTGCCGTCCGCCAGCGTGCGGCCGCTGCGCGGCCAGCAGGTCACTGTCGGCGCCTGGCTGTGGGCCGACCGAGCGACGGTGGTGGACGGGCAGGGCCTGGCCTTGGGCACGAACGCCCTGCGGGTGCTGCTCCCCGTGTACCAGCCGGTGACCGTCACGACCACGCCGACGTGGCAGAGCTGGAGCACCACGGTCCCCACGCCAACCAATCAACTCATCGTCTTTTTCTCGGGCAGAACCGCCAATCCCACCGGCGGGGGGCGGCTCTTTGTCCGCGCCCCGGTCCTGGTCGAGGGCGACGTCGCCGCGCGGCCGCCGATCGCCTACCCGCCGGCAGCAAGCGAATCCGTGGCCTCCCGCTGGGCCGGCCGGCCAAACTTGCTGCGCAACCCAGGCGCCGAACAGCCTTGGCCGCATCTCAACCCGGCCTTCAACCAGCTGGTGGATCCTGTGATTCCTGGCTCGCCCCAAGGCATTATGTCTAGTCTGATCGACACACGGCGAACCCAGCCAATGCTGTGGTATATGCTGTCGAGCCAAGCGCCCGCCGACTTTTTCCTGTCGCTGTCCTGGGGGGGATGGCGCATTGGCGGCCCGATCGAGAGCGGCCCGGGTGCGGCGGCGGGACTGGCGGCGCGGCTCGTCTGGCTCGTGGCGCTGGTTGGATGCGGGCGCTGGCTGATCGCTCGTCGCCGCCCGCCCCCGCTCGCCGTGACGCTCCTGGGCCTGGCAGCAGGCGGAAGCGTGGCGATGCTGGTGATTCGGGCGCTGCCGTTGCTGCAATATTTCACCTATGCCTCGGTGCGCTACGCCTACCCGGCGGCGATCCCGCTGGCGCTGCTGCTCACGGGCGGCTGGTGGGCGATCGCGCCCCGGCGCCACCGCCGACTCAGCCTGGCCGCCCTGCTGACAGGCTTGGGACTGCTCAATTGCGCCGCGGTCCTCCTCGTGGCGAGCGCGTAGCCCGCGCCGGCGCCCGGACGACCGCACATGGCCGCTGGGCGCACCAGCAACCTTCGGTGGATGCGGTAGCACCATTCCTCACAACGGGGTATACTACCTGCCAAGGCCAGAAATGGCCCGCTCCCCTCCCGAGATAGAGCTGTTGCTGAAGGAGCCGCCATGGCGGGTACCTCGCCCCCCCAGCAAGGTCAATTGGTCCATGTTCGTCAGCGCCGCTATGTCGTGACCGAGGTCCGCCAGAGCGCGCTGCCGCCCGATCTCGCCACGCCCCTCGCCACGCCCCAGCATCTGGTCTCGCTCGCCTCGGTCGAGGATGACGCCACCGGCGAGGAGCTCCAGGTGCTCTGGGAGATCGAGCCGGGCGCCCGCGTGGTCGAGCACGCCGCCTTGCCCGAGGTCGCCGGCTTTGATCCGCCCGAGCGCTTCGACGCCTTTCTCGACGCCGTGCGCTGGGGAACCGTCGCCAGCGCCAATCTCCGCGCGCTCCAGGCGCCGTTCCGCGCTGGGATCGAGCTGGAGGACTATCAGCTCGATCCGGTGGTGCGGGCCATCCAGATGCCGCGCGCCAATCTGCTGATCGCCGACGACGTGGGCCTGGGCAAGACCGTCGAGACGGGCCTGGTGGTCCAGGAGCTGATGCTGCGCCACCGCGCGCGCACGGTGCTCGTCGTCTGCCCCGCCGCGCTCCAGATCCAGTGGCGCGAGCAGCTGCGCGATAAGTTCGGCCTCGCCTTCCGGATTGTCGATGCGGCGCTGATGAAGACGCTGCGCCGCGAGCGCGGGCTCCACGTCAATCCCTGGACCCACTACCCGCTGCTGATTACGTCAATCGACTTCCTCAAGCGCGACCGGCCCATGCGCCTTTTTAGCGAGGCCCTGCCCGCCAGCGGCGAGCCGACCTACCCGCGGCGCTTCGACCTCCTGATCATCGACGAGGTGCATAACGTGGCGCCGTCCGGCCGCGGCCACTACGCGATCGACTCGCTGCGCACCCAGGCCGTGCGCCGGATCGCGCCCCACTTCGAGCACCGCCTGTTCCTGTCGGCCACGCCGCACAACGGCTACCCCGAGAGTTTTACCGCCCTGCTGGAGCTGCTCGATCACCAGCGCTTCGCCCGCGGCGTGGCACCCGACCGTGAGCAGCTCCAGGCGATTATGGTCCGCCGGCTCAAATCCGAGCTGGTCGACTGGGGCGGCAAGCCGCGCTTCCCCGCCCGCCAGCTGGAGGCGCTGGAGGTGGACTACGCCCCGGCGGAGCGCGAGGCCCATCGCCTGCTGCGCGACTATGCGACCCTCCGCCAGCGCGCCGCCCGCGACCAGACCGAGCATGTCGCCGCCGAGTTCGTGCTGAAACTCTTGAAAAAGCGCTTGTTCTCCTCGCCCGAGGCCTTCGCCCGCACGTTGGAGCGGCATGAGGAATCCCTCGCCAGCGCCCGGCGCCGCAGTCCCGTGGCAAAGCCCGCTGTCGGCATCCTGCGCCAGCAGATCGAGCAGGCCGAGGCCTTCAACGATGATGAGACGGCCGAGGAGGCGACTGACGATGCGATGTCGGCGGCCTCGCGGCTGTTCGCCGAGCTCTCAGCGGAGGAGCGCCTCCTGCTGGATCAGCTGCGCGGCTGGGCCGGCGTCGCGCGCGGGCGGCCCGACAGCCGCACCCGCCTGCTGATCGACTGGCTCCGCCGCCAGCTCCAGCCCGACGGCGCCTGGAACAGCGAGCGGGTGATCCTGTTCACCGAGTACCGCGACACCCAGCGCTGGCTGCTCGATATGCTGACCGCCGCCGGCCTGGGCGACCAGGGCCGCCTGATGACGCTGTACGGCGGCATGGATCCCGATCAGCGCGAGCGGGTCAAGGCGGCGTTCCAGGCCGCCCCGGACCTCTCGCCCGTGCGGATTTTGCTGGCCACCGACGCCGCCTCGGAGGGCATCGACCTCCAAAATCACTGCGCGCGGCTCATCCACTTTGAGATTCCCTGGAACCCCAGCCGGCTGGAGCAGCGCAACGGCCGCGTCGATCGCCACGGCCAGAAGGCGCCGGCGGTCCATATCTACCACTTTGTCAGCTCCGGCTGGCAGACCGGCCAGGCCGCCACCCCCGGCGAGCTGGAGGCCGATCTCGAATTTCTGTTCCGCGCCGCGCAGAAGGTCAACACGATCCGCGAGGATCTGGGCAAGGTCGGCCCGGTCATCGCCTCCCAGGTCGAGGAGGCCATGCTCGGGCGCCGGGCGCGGCTCGACACGGCCGAGGCCGAGCGCAGCAGTGTCCCGATCCAACGGCTGCTCAAGATGGAGCACAAGCTGCGCGACCAGCTCAAAGCCTTTAATGAGCAGCTGCGCGAGACCCGCAGCGAGCTCCAGCTTTCGCCGGAGCGGGTCCAGCGGGCGGTCGAGATCGGCCTGGAGCTGGCGGGCCAGCCGCCGCTCCGCCGCGCCGCCCAGGAGCCTGTCTTCCAGGTGCCGGCGCTCTCCGGCTCGTGGGCCTCCAGCACCGACGGCCTGGCCCACCCGCATACCGGCGCGCTGCGGCCGATTGTCTTTGACCACGCCCGCGCCAAGGGCCGCGACGATGTGGTGCTGGCCCATCTCAATCACCGCCTGGTCCAGATGGCGCTCCGGTTGCTGCGCGCCGAGGTCTGGGCCGAGGGCGGCCAGCGCCGCATCCAGCGCGTCACGGCCCGCACCGTCGCCGATGAGGCGCTCGCGGCGCCGGCGGTGATCGCCCACGCCCGGCTGGTGGTGCTGGGCGGCGACCAGCAGCGGCTCCACGAGGAGCTGGTGGCCGCCGGCGGGGTGATCCGCGAGGGGCGCTTCGCCCGCCTGAATGTCGGCGAGGTCCAGCAGGCGCTGGCGGCCGCCCGCCCGACCCCGCTCCCCCCGCACATCCAGGAGCGCCTGATCGAGCTGTGGCCCCGCCAGATCGAGCCGCTGCGGCAGGCGCTGGAGGCCCGGGTGCGCGAGCGCAGCGCCTCGCTCCAGAAGCTGCTCGCCGATCGCGCCGCCAAGGAGGCCCGCGATCTCAGCACGATCCTCAGCGAGCTGCGGGCCACGATCCTCGACGAGCTGCGCGCCGGGACCGGCGCCCAGCAGCTCTCGCTCTTTAGCGATCCCGAGCGCGATCAGTTCCAGCGCAACATGGACAGCCTGCGCCGCCGCGCCGAGGCCATTCCCGCCGAGATCGAGCTGGAGACGGCCGCCATCGCCGCCCGCTACGCCGATCCCCAGCCGCGCTATTTCCCGGTCGCCGTCACGTTCCTGATGCCCGAGCGCCTGGCGCGCTAGCCAAGGAGGAGCCCATGCCGATCGATCATCTCCCGCCGGTGCCGTCGGTGGCGCGCTATGTCGATGCGCTGCGCCAGCTCGAAGCCTCGATCCACCCCAATCACAAAAAGCTGCTCCAGGCGCACTACGCCGCGCCGGATCAGACCATGACCGCCCGCGAGCTGGCGGCGGCTGTCGGCTACGCGGAGCCGCGCGCGGTCAATCTCCAGTATGGCCAGCTCGGCGAGCGGCTGCGCGAGCTGATGGCCTATCGCGGAGACGGCCAGGCCTCCTATGTGTTCGCCGCCTTTGTCCCGCCGCGCGTCGCTGGCAACGAGGAGTGGCTGTGGGTGATGCACGAGAACGTGGCCCGCGCGCTGGAGCAGCTGGGCTGGGTGTAGATGTTCGGCGTCCGCGCCGGCGGATGCTGTGTGGAGAGAGACCCCTATGTCGATTGCGCGCCATCATGCCGAATGGCTGTCCCTGGTTGAGGTATCTGGTCCGTTCCTGAGCCTGCCTGTCCTGCTGCGAGTCTTTCCCCAAGGCCTGGATGCCCACGATTCCGAGCTGAGCCGGTCGCTGCGCCTGGCCTACGAGGAGTGGCGGGACAATCAGCAGGGGCTCCGGCCCGAGCCGGCCATCCACCAGGCCTGGCTCCGCTTTGTGCTGGAGACGATGCTGGAGCTGCCGCCCAGCCTGCTGGCCGAGGGCGACGCCGTCCCCGCCGCGCTCCAGGCCGAGCTGCCCGAGCACGGCGAGACGCTCCGGCCGGACCTGGCGCTGCTCGGCGACGGGCCGGGCGCCGCCCCGCTCCTGCTGGTCCAGCTCGTCCCGCTCAGCCAGGAGCTTGAGAAGCCGCTGGCCGACCGGCGCTGGAAGGCCTCGCCCGCCACCCGCATGATGGAGCTGCTGCACGCCGCCAATGTCCGGCTGGGCCTCCTCACCAACGGCGAGCACTGGATGCTGGTGTCGGCGCCGCGCGGCGAGACGACAAGCTTTGTCTCCTGGTACGCCGAGCTGTGGCTCGATGAGCCCGTCACCCAGCGCGCCTTTCGCTCGCTCCTCCATGCCAGCCGCTTCTTCGGCGTCGCCGCCTCCGAGACGCTGGCCGCCCTCCTCGACGACAGCGCCGCCAACCAGCAGGATGTGACCGACCAGCTCGGCGCCCAGGTCCGCGCCGCCGTCGAGCTGCTGATCCAGTCGCTGGATGCGATCGACAAGGACCAGGGCCGAACGCTGCTGGCCGGCATCGCCGAGCCGCGCCTGTACGAGGCGGCCCTGACGGTGATGATGCGGCTTGTCTTCCTGTTCTCGGCCGAGGAGCGCGGGCTGCTGCGCCTGGGCGACCCGCTCTACGATCAGTTTTACGCCGTCTCGACGCTCAGCGCCCAGCTCCGCGCCGCCGCCGACCAGCAGGGCGAGGAGGTGCTGGAGCGGCGCCACGACGCCTGGAGCCGGCTGCTGGCGATCTTCCGCGCGGTCTACGGCGGCGCCCGCCACGAGCAATTGCTGCTGCCGGCCTATGGCGGCAATCTCTTTGATCCCGACCGCTTTCCGTTTCTGGAGGGCCGTCCCGGCGGCTCGTCCTGGCGCGCGGATCCCGCGTCCCCGCTGCCGATCGACAATCGCACGGTCCTGCACCTGCTGGAGGCGCTCCAGATCCTGCGCCTCGCCGTGCCGGGCGGCGGCGGCACCGAGCCGCGCCGCCTCTCGTTCCGCGCCCTCGACATCGAGCAGATCGGCCACGTCTACGAAGGCCTGCTCGATCACACGGCCGTGCGCGCCGCCGCGCCGGTGCTGGGCCTGATGGGCGCCAAGGGCCTCGATCCCGAGCTGCCGCTCGCCGAGCTGGAGCGCGCCGCCGCCAAGAGCGAGGCCGCGCTGGTCGATTTCCTGGCCGAGGCGACGGGGCGCTCCAAGCCGGCCCTCGCCAAAGCGCTCAAAGCCGGCGCCGATCTCACCCAGCTTGGCGCGCTGCGGGCGGCCTGCGACAACGACGAGGCGCTGCTCCAGCGAGTCTTGCCCTTCGCCGGCCTGCTCCGCGCCGACTCGTTCGACCGGCCGGTGGTGGTGACTGCCGGCAGCGTCTATGTCACCGCCGGCTCCGACCGCCGCGCCACCGGCACCCACTACACGCCGCGCTCGCTGACCGAGCCGATCGTCCAGCACACGCTCGATCCGCTGGTCTATCTCGGCCCCGCCGACGGGCTGCCCCGCGCCGAGTGGCGGCTCAAGCCGGCCCGCGCCCTGCTGGAGCTGACGGTCTGCGACATGGCGATGGGCTCCGGCGCGTTCCTGGTCCAGGCCTGCCGCTACCTGGCCGAGCGCCTGGCCGAGGCCTGGGAAGCCGTTGAGTCGATCCGCCCCGGCGTCGTGCTGGTGGCGCCCTTCGCCGAGCCGGGGACCGGCGATCCCAGCGAGCAGCCGCTGCCCCGCGAGGCCGCCGAGCGCCTGACGCTGGCCCGCCGCCTGGTCGCCGACCGCTGTTTGTATGGCGTTGATAAAAACCCGCTGGCGGTCGAGATGGCCAAGCTCTCGCTCTGGCTGATCACGCTCCAAAAAGACCGGCCCTTCTCGTTCCTCGACCACGCGCTGCGCGCCGGCGATTCGCTGCTCGGCATGGATCTCGCCCAGCTCAAGCACTGGTCGCTCGCCGGCGAGGAGGCCCACCAGCGCTCCTGGTTCACCCAGCAGATCGACGAGGCGCTCCAAACCGCCATCCGCCTCCGCCGCCGCGCCGCCGCCATCGCCACGATCGATATCCGCGACGTGGAGGCCAAGGCCGCCCTGCTCGCCGAGGCCGACGAGGCCATGGCCCTGGTCCGCCTCGGCGCCGATCTGCTGGCCGGCGTGGCGCTCCAGCCCAAGAAAGGCCGCGACGCGCTGGCCGGCGAGCTGCTGGCCCGCTATTCGCTGGTCCTCGACAGCCTGGAGGCCTCCCGCCGCGGCCGCCTCGCCGCCGACCAGGCCGCCGCCCTCCGCGAGGGGCTGGACCAGCTGCGCGCCGACGCCGCCCGCCTCCTCGCCGCCCGCCGCCCCTTCCACTGGCCGCTGGAGTTCCCCGAGGTCTTTGTCGCCGAGCTGCGCGAGCAGCCCCTCGCCGC
>DASWWB010000544.1:0-11011 GCA_036406115.1 Herpetosiphonaceae bacterium | reverse complement strand
CGACACGGCACCCGCCGGGGTGGGCGCCCCCTGGACAGTTGCGGGTGCGTCCCCGGGCGGCTGGCGGCGCCGCGCGTCCCGGCTGCTGGACGAGGGCCTGGCGGCGTTCAGGACGCTGCGCGATCCCGCGTCCCGGCTGGCGGCCCTGGGCTGGTCGGCGCTGATCTGGCTGACCGCCGCGCTCAACAATCTGCTGGTGCTGCTGGCACTGCGGATCGAGGCGCCGGCGCTGGCGGCCCTGGTGCTGCTGGTCGTGCTCCAGGCCGGCGTGACGCTGCCCTCGCTGCCGGCGACGATCGGGGTGTTCGAGGGGCTGTGCGTGGCGGCGCTGGCGCTGTTCCAGGTGCCGCAGGCGGCGGCGCTGGGCTACGGCGTGCTGCTTCATCTCGTCGTGCTGCTGCCGCCGGTGCTGGCGGGATTGCTGTGCGCCTGGCGCCTTGGGCTCGGCTCCCCGGCGGCCGGGCCGTGAGCGGCGAGGTGGCTGAGCGGCGCGCCACCAGCGTCCTGGGCGTGACGATCGACTGCCTGGATCTGGCGGGCCTGCTGGGCCGGGTCGCCGGCTGGATCGCCGCCGGCGAGCGCCGGGCGGTCTGCTACGTCAACGCCCACTGCCTCAACCTGGCGAGCGCCGACGCGGGCTACCGGGCGCTGCTCAACCGCGCCGATCTGGTCTACACCGACGGCGTCGGCGTGGTCTGGGCGGCGCGGCTGCTCGGCGGCTGCCGGCTGCGCAAAATGACTGGCGCCGACTGGATCGAGGCGCTATGCGCGCTGGCGGCGAGCGAGGGCTGGCGAATCTTCATCGTGGCCGGGGCGCCCGGGGTGGCGGCCGAGGCGGCGGCGCTGCTGGCGGCCCGTCACCCCGGCCTGGCGATCGCCGGCTGCGCCGATGGTTTCTGGCGCGAGCGCTCCGAGGCCGAGACGCTGGCGGCGATCCGCGCCGAGCGCCCGCACCTTGTCCTGGTCGGCACCGGCACGCCGCGCCAGGAGCAGTGGATCGCCCGCCACAGCCCGGAGCTGCCGCCGGCGGTCTGGTGGGCGGTCGGGGCGCTGTTCGACTATGTCGCCGGCCGCGAGCGCCGCGCCCCGGCCTGGATGCGCCGGCTGGCGCTGGAGTGGCTCTGGCGGCTGCTGGTCGATCCGCTCGGCAAATGGCGCCGCTTCCTGCTCGGCATCCCGGCGTTCCTGCTGCGGGTGCTGGTGGCGCGCTGGCGGTCGCGCGGCCGAGGCTGATTGGCTGGCGCGGCGCCCGCATCCCTTCGCGGCGCTTCCTGCTGCGGGTGCTGATGGCGCGCTGGCGGTCGCGCGGCCGAGGCTGATTGGCTGGCGCGGCGCCCGCATCCCTTCGCGCCACCCGCTGCCGCCTCCGGCGTATGATTGACAGGCTGGCGCGCCGGCGTCCGATCTCCTCCTCCGCGATTGAGAGCGCATCATGGCTTCGACGAACCGCCGCTGTTCCAAGCATTGCGATCGACCCGTCATTGGCGCCTGCCCGGGCTACGGCCGGATCTGCATCGCCTGGTTTTGCGCCGAGCACGCCCGCGACGGCTTGTGCGCCGAGTGCGCCGCCCACATCGAGTACGATGATCGGCTGATCGCGCTCTACCGAAGCTACGAGGCCCAGGCCCGCCGGATCGACGCGCTGAAGCCGAGCCCGTCAATCCACAACCTCATCTCCATGCTGCTGTGCTTCGGCCCCATCTGGCTTCGGCGGTCTGGCGTTCTTGATTCGTTCCTTGCCCCAGCCAGCTGGCTGTGGATTTTGCTGCCGCTGGCGGCCCTGTTCGCCAATCTCTGGGTGCTCTCCCGGCGCGAGCGGCCGTTCGACGCGGCCCGCGCCGAGCTGCTTGGCGCCGATCCGCGCTTCGCCGAGTTTTACTGGAGCCGCGGGCGCCGCGATTCAATGCGGCGCCTGCTTCAGCTGGTCGAGCTGGGCCAGGGCGAAGGCTGCGACGCCTGGGATCCCGCGCGGATCCTGGCGGAGCTGAAAGCGCGTCCGGCTGACTAGTTTTTGCGCCGCGCCTTGGTCCAGTCCGGAATGACGACGCCGTTGGGCGTGACGACCAGCCCTTCGACGCTGGGGCGGACCAGCGTGTTGAACTTCGGATAGAAAAGCGGCAGCCAGCCGACCTTGTCGATTGCGATCTGCTCGGCCTGGTTGTAGAGCTGGAGCCGGCGGTCGATCTCGGCGGCGGCGCCGAGCCGGTCGGCCTCGTCGACCAGCCGATCGAACCCGGCGTCGCTGAAGTGGCCGTTGTTGTTGGGCGAGCCGGTGCGGAGCTGCTGCGAGATAAAATTCTGCGGGTCCGGGTAGTCGGCGCCCCAGACGCTGAGATAGAGCTGGAGCCCGGCGGTGGGCGTGTAGAAGGTCGTGTTGAGCGCGGCGCCGAAATCCTCAAGCTCGTAGGCCTGGAGGGCGACCTCCAGCTTGAGGTTGTCGCGCCACTGCTGTTGCAGCGCGGCGGCCACCAGCTCGTTGTCGCCCTCGCGGGCGTAGGCCAGGGTGATCGGCGGCAGGTTGCCGGCCTCGGCCAGCGCGGCGCGGGCGGCGGCCGGATCGAAGGCCAGCGGCTTGATCGGCAGCTGCGTGCCGGGGAAGCCGGTCGGCAGGATGCGATCGGCTTTGAGCACCGTCGCCGCGAGCGTCCCATCGACCAGCGCCTGTTTGTCGACGGCCTGGGCCAGCGCCCGCCGGGCGGCGGGGTTGTCGAAGGGCGGCAGGGCGTTGTTGAAGCCGATGTAGCGGGTCGTCAGCGAGGCGGCGGTCTTGAAATCCGGCGTGTCGCGCACCTCGGGGATGAAGGCCGCCGGGATGGGATTCTGCTGGCTGCCCATCAGATCGAGCTGGCCCGCCTGGTAGCGCTGGAAGGCGAAGCCGCTGTCCTGGTGGAACGGCAGCTCGACGGCGGCGAAGCCCGGCGCGCCGCGCCAGTAGTGCTCGTTGGCGGCGAGCGTGATGCTTTGGCTGTGTTTCCACTGCTTGACCTTGTACGGCCCCGAGCCGTAGGCCCGGTCCTGCCAGTCGGGGCCGCTCTCGACCAGGCTGCGCGGGACGGCGAAGGTGTAGGGATAGGAGAGCTGGGCCAGGAAGAAGCCTCGCGGCCCGTCGAGCGTGATCTCCAGCGTGCGGTCGTCGACGACCCTGACGCCGCTGGCGGCGCTCGCGGTCCCCGCCACCACCTCGGCGGCGCCCTTGATGTGGCCGAGCTGGAACGGCGCGCCGTAGGAGGCGGTGGCCGGCGCCAGGGCCCGGTTGATCGAGTAGGCGTAGTCGCCGGCGGTGACGGGCGCGCCGTCGGCGAAGCGCAGATTCGGGCGGATGGCGAAGGTGTAGACCGTGCCGTCCTTGCTCACCGTCCACGACTCGGCGCCGTCGGGCTGGATGTCGAGGTTCTCATCGAGCCGGATCAGGCCGGTGTAGAGCATGCCCATGACCGTGTTGTCGAGGCTGTTGGTCGGCGCCGCCGGATCCAGCGAGGCCAGGTCGCTGATGCCCTCCAGCGACCAGCGCAGCGTGTCGGCGGGGCCGCCGGCGCCGCTCGCAGGCGGGGGGCTGGTGGGCGCGGGCGTCGGGGTGGCTGCGGGGGGCGGCGCGGACATGCAGCCGGCGAGGGCGAGTGAGAGCAACATAATGGCGCGAGTGATTCGAATGCGGCGCATGCGAGCCCCTTTCATGGTCGTCGAGATGCGATGGCGGAGCGGTCGGTGCCGCGAGTGTAGAGGAAAGGGCGGGGGATTGTCAATGAGGGGTCAGGGGTCAGGGGTCAGGGACGGCCAAAAGTCTCAAGCAGGTTCTTGGGGGCGCCCGCTATCCTGCCGTCCGGCCTGATCCCTGACCCCTGACCCCTAAATCACCCCGTCGCCACCGGCAGCCCGATCAGCTCCATCAGCTTGAGCGCGTTGGAGGAGGGGGCGAGGCCGGGGCGCAGGATGTAGTCGAACGCCATGCGCGGGCCGTCCGGGCCGTCGGTGAAATGCTCGGTGAAGTAGACGGGCTGGCTGGCGGGGCGCAGGGCCGGGTCGTCGGCCAGGCCCAGGTCGTGGGTCGAGACCGCGCCGAGTGCGCCCAAGGCCAGCAGATGGCTGATCATCTGGCGGGCGGCGATCTGGCGCTCGCTGGTGTTGGTGCCGTGGAGGATCTCGTCGAGCAGATAGAGCGCGCGGCGGCCGGGATCGCCGGCCAGCGCCTCGGCCTGGTCGATCACCAGCTTGAGCCGCTGGACCTCGGCCATGAAATAGGAGACGCCGCGCTCCAGCGAGTCCTGGATGCGCATGCTGGTGGCGAGCTGGAGCGGCGGCAGCAGCATGCGCTCGGCGCAGACCGGCCCGCCGGCCTGGGCCAGCGCCACATTCAGCCCGAGCGCCCGCAGCAGCGTGCTTTTGCCGGACATGTTCGAGCCGGTCACCAGGACGAAGCTGCCGGGCGGGCCGACCGTCAGATCGTTGGCGCGGCACTGATCGGGGCGCAGCAGCGGGTGGCCGAGGCCGGCCGCCTCCAATCGCTCCTGTTCCGGGCCGGCCAGCTCGGGGAAGCTCCAGCCTGGATGATCGTGTTTGAGCGCGGCGAGGGCGGCGAGGGCCTCGATCTCGCCCAGCACCGCCAGCCAGTCGCCGACCCGCGGCCCGCAGGCCCGGCGCCAGCGCTCAAGCAGCCAGAGCACATGGATATTCCAGAGCGTCGCCACCTGGATGAAGGCGTAGAACATCGACATGCGCAGATCGGCCAAGGCCATGATCCGGCGCAGGCGGCCCATCTGCTGATCGGCGCGCAGCTCCCCGGCGGCCAGTCGCGCCTGGAGGCCGCGCAGGGCCGGCGCGGCGACATCCTGTTTGCCGATCAGGCCGAAAATCGCGGCGTAGGCGCCGAACAGCTCCTGGCGGCTCGCCACCTCGCTGATCCTGGCGTTGACCAGCGAGCCGGCGGTGACGCTGAGCAGGCCGTTGCCGATCAGCAGATAGGCCCAAAGCATGTTGGGCCACAGCGCGGTGAAGTTGAGCGCGGCCAGCGCCAGCAGCACCAGCGGGCTGATCCGCCCCAGCCAGAGCAGCCAGGGGCGGCGCTCAAGCCAGGGCGCGCCCTCGGCCCAGGCCAGGAACAGCCGGTACTGGCCGGCGGTGGCGGCGAGCTGGCGGCCGTGGAGCGCCAGCTCGTCGCGGAAATCGCCGGCGGGCGCCAGCTCGGCCACCGCCGCCTGGCGCCCGCGGATCGTCGCCGGCTCGGCGGGGGCGAGCAGCCAATCCTGGAGCGTCGCCTGGCCGCCCGGCGTGTTGTTGGCGTTGAGCAGATGGGCCAGCGAGGCGTGGCCGAGCACATCGAGATCCTCGGCGTAGCTGGCGGGCGGCAGCTCCATCGCCGCCTGGCGCAGCGGCAGCCCGGCCCAGTCGCGCTCAAGCCGCTTCAGGCCGTAGTCGCTGATGGCGGCCAGGGCGGCGGCGCGGTCGCGCCGGCGCTCGACGGTGTTGTGGCGGATGACCGCCGCCACGAAGCCGCCGGCCAGGACCAGCCCTGCCAGCAGCCACCAGCCGTTGCCGATCCAGAAGCCGGCGGTGGCAGCGCCCAGCGCCGCCAGGAACAGCGCCAGCCGCAGATTGGCCAGCTGGTTCCAGCGCCCCTGCTCGACCTCGCGGGCCTGGGTCCAGCGGTCGCGGCGCTCGCGGTAGCCGGCGGCCGGGTCGCCGGATGGATTGCTTGATGTCACGAGGCTCTCCCGTTGCGAAGGCAAACACCCCATACTATAGCGCAGGCCGCCCGCCGCGACAAACAGCGCGTCCGGCGATCTTCGGGTATGATAGGCCGCAAAGGTTATTCTCACCAATGGAGGCTGTTGATGGGTCGGCGAATCATGATGGGCGGTCGGCTGGTACTTGTGGCGGCGCTGATCGCGCTGCTGAGCTTATCCTACGGAACCGGCGCGGGCCTTGCGGCGCGCTCCAACGCGAGCATGTGGCGCGACATCGCGGAGGCGGATCTTGGCGCGGGCGCCGCCCGCCAGATCATCCCGCAGCGCTACCGGACTCTGGCGCTCGACACGGCGGCCCTGCGGGCGCGGCTGGCCCAGGCGCCGCTGGAAATGACCGGCAACCGCGCCGCCGAGCTGCTCCTGCCGCTGCCCGACGGCACGTTCGGCCGCTTCGCGGTCGTCGATTCGCCGATGATGGAGCCGGGCCTGGCCGTCAAATTCCCCGAGCTGAAAACCTACAGCGCGCAGGGCATCGACGACCCCTCGGCCTCGGCGCGCCTTGATTGGACCAGCGCCGGCTTCCATGCGATGATCCTGTCCGACCAGGGCAATGTTTTCATCGATCCCTACCGGCCCGGCGACACCACCTCTTACATCAGCTACTACACCCGCGACTATCTGCCCAGCCTGGCCGACATCGAGGCCCGCGCCAAGGAGTTGCAGGCCGAGTCGGAATACGCGCCTGACGCCGCCAAGGTCCACGGCGAGCGGAGCGCGGTCGGCGCCACGCTGCGCACCTACCGCCTGGCTATGGCCGCCACCGGCGAGTACACCGCCTTCCACGGCGGCACCGTCACCGGCGCCATGGCTGCGATTGTCACCAGCATGAACCGGGTCAACGCCGTCTACGAGCGCGAAGTCGCCGTGCGGATGGTCCTGGTCGCCAACAACAATCTGATCGTCTACACCAACGCGCAGACCGATCCCTACACCAACGACGACGGCTTCGAGATGTTGGGCGAGAACCAGGCCAACCTCACCTCGGTGATTGGCGGCGCCAACTACGACATCGGCCATGTCTTCAGCACCGGCGGCGGCGGCGTCGCTTCGCTGGGCTGCGTCTGCCGGGCGAGCGACAAGGCCGAGGGCGTGACTGGCAGCCCGCAGCCGATCGGCGATCCGTTCGACATCGACTACGTGGCCCACGAGATCGGCCACCAGTTCGGCGCCGATCACAGCTTCAACGGCACCACCCAGGCCTGCGGCGGCGGCAACCGCGCCGGCTCGAACGCCTGGGAGCCCGGCAGCGGCTCGACGATCATGGCCTACGCCGGCATCTGCGGCGCCGAGGATCTCCAGCGGAACAGCGATCCCTATTTCCACACCGGCAGTTTCTCCGAGATCATCGCCTTCACCGAGGGCAGCGGCAACGCTTGCGCCGTCCGCAGCGACACCGGCAACCTGCCGCCGGTCGTCGACGCCGGCGACGATGTGACGATCCCGGCCCGCACGCCCTTCACCCTGACCGGCTCAGCCACCGATCCCGGCGGCCAGACGCTCTCCTACGCCTGGGAGCAGTTCGACGCCGGCACGGCCGCCCCGCCGAACACCGACAACGGCAGCCGGGCGATCTTCCGCTCCTTCAATCCGGTCGCCGGCCCGTCGCGCACCTTCCCCAAGCTGAGTGATATCCTGGGCAATGTCTCGACCTTCGGCGAGTCGCTGCCCACCACCACCCGCGAGATGACCTTCCGCCTGACGGCCCGCGACAACGTTGCCGGCGGCGGCGGCGTGGCCTTCGATACGATGAGCGTCAATGTCATCAGCACCGCCGGCCCGTTCCTGGTCACCGCGCCCAACACGGCGGTCACCTGGACCGGTAATTCGCAGCAGACGGTGACGTGGGATGTCGCCAACACCACCCTCCCGCCGGTCAGCTGCGCCAACGTGACGATCCTGCTTTCGACCGACGGCGGGCAGACCTTCGGCCAGACGCTGCTGGCCTCGACGGCCAACGACGGCTCGCAGGCGGTGACGGTGCCCAACATCTCCAGCACCACGGCCCGGGTCAAGGTCCAGTGCGCCACCAGCGTCTTCTTCGACATCTCGAACACCAACTTCACGATCACGCCCGGCGCGGCGACGCAGTACGTGTATCTGCCGCTGCTCGCCAAGTAGCGTGAACGAGGACGCGGCGATCACCCACGGGCTGCGCTGGCTTTACCGGCGCGGCCCGCTGCGGGGGGCGATCGAGGTCACGGCCGCCCGGGAGCCGTTCGGCTCCTGGGTGGTCGAGCTGCGCGCCGAGTCGCCGCCGGCGCCGGTGCGGATCCGCGTTTTCCCGAGCGGCGTGGTGCGCGAGCTGCCGCCAGCCGACGATCCCGCGGCGGAGGGCGACGAATACCAGCCGGCGCCGTGACTGTTGGCCCATTGCCGGCTCAGCCGGGCGCGCTATCCTGGTGGCGTGGGCGGCCTGATGGCCGGAAGGAGCGCACCATGGAGCGACAGCAAGCGATTGAGCTGGCAGAGCACTGGTTCCGCAACAGCCTCCGCTGTCGTGGCGGGCTGCGGACCAGCGCGGAGATCGGCCCCAGCGGCCGCTGGCAGATCGATATCGAGAGCGAGGACGGCTCCGAAGCCGTCGTGCTGCATATTCACGCCGATGGCAAAGTCGGCGATGAGATTGTCTATTTGCAGGTTTTCAACCGCAACTGATCCCGCCTCCCGGCGGCGACGGCCCGGCGCATGCGCCGGGTTTGCGCGTTAAGCGGCTTGGTCAGCGGTCGAAGCGGAAGATCGAGGCGGCTTGGTTGGGCCGGCCGAGGTAGAGGTCGCGGATGATCTCGGCGGCGACCATGCTGAAGGTGATGCCATTGCCGCCGAAGCCCAGGGCGAAGTAGCTATTGGGGAACTCGGCGGTTTCGCCGATGTAGGCCATGCCGTCCTTGGTCTCGGCGAAGATGCCGCTCCAGGCGTAGGCCACGTCAAGCTCGATCGCCGGGAACATCTCGCGGAAGCGCTCGCCCAGCCGCCGGATCTTGCGCTCCATCTTGCGGTCGCGCCGCCCGGGATGCGGCGTGTCGATGTCTTCGCCGCCGACCAGCACCCGGTTGTCGGCGGTGGTCCGCAGGTAGATGTACGGCCGGGCCGTCTCCCACATCACGCAGCGCTCATGCCAGAGGGTCGCCGGGTCCACCGGCTCGCTGATCAGGGCGTAGGTGCTTTTGAGCCTGGCCACCCGCTGCTTGAGATAGTCTTGCGACTCGTAGCCGGTGGCGAAGACCGCCCGCCGCGCTTCGATCCGCGCGCCGGCGGCGGTGGTGAGCAGCAGCCCGTCGCCGCGCTGCTCGTGGCTGGCGATGGCGGTTCGATCGAAAATGCGCGCGCCGGAGGCCGCCGCCCGCCGTAGCAGGGCATGGGTCAGGCGGAAGGGATCGACCTGGGCGGCATGCTGGGTGTAGAGCGCCGCCGGGCTGGCGAAGGGCAGCCGCTCCTCGATCTCGCCGCCCTCCCACAGCTCGACCTCGAAGCCGTGGCGCCGGCGCAGTTCGTGCTCTGCCCGCAGCGCCCGGGCGTCGCGCCGCCTGCTGGCGAAATACAGGCTCTTGGTCGGCTCCCACTCGCAGCGGTCGTCAAGGCCGGCGACGATCCCCTCCAGGCGGCCGATCGCCTCGCAGCAGACGCGGTAGGCCGCTGCCGCCTGCTCCTCGCCGATCATCCCCGCCAGCTCCGTCAGATGGGTGTCGAATTCGTAGATCAGCAGGGCGGTGCTGGCGGCGGTGCTGCCGTGGCCGATGTCGCGCCGCTCGATCACCGCCACGTCCACGCCCGCCTCGGCCAGGCAGTAGGCCGCCAGCGCGCCGCTGATCCCGCCGCCGATCACCGCCACCTCGCAGCGCAGGTCCTGTTTGAGCGCCGGATAGGTGTCGAGCAGGCCGTCGCGCACCGGCCAGAACGGGTAGCCCGAAGTTAAGTCCACGCCATGAATCCTTTCCGCCAGCCGGGCGGCCCGGGAGCGGGCGGCCGTCGCTGGCGGAACGGCGGGAGCAAGTTTCGTTCCGGCGGGCTTAGCTTTGGGCGGCTGGGATGAGGGTGCGGATGGTCTCGACCAGCACTTCGACATCGAACGGCTTGATCAGGTAGCTGTTGGCCTGCGCGGCCACCCCCCGCGTCTCCGGCTCGGTCGGCGACCGCCCGGTGATCACCACGACCGGCGTGTGCGTCGAGGCCTTGACCGCCTGGCAGACCTCCCAGCCTGGCGTGCCGGGCAGATTCAAATCCAGGACCATCAGATCGGGGCGGGTTGACTCAAAAAGCTCAAGGGCCTGGTCGCCGTCGCTGGCGGTGACCACGTGGTAGCCATTGTGTTGCAGCATCAATTGCACGAGGCGCAGGATCGATGGATCGTCGTCAACGACCAGGATCCGTTGGGGTTCCATAGCACGGCTCGCTTTCTCCAATCGGGGAATGTCCCCGCCCTACAGCATACTACACTTGGGCGCAGGGTCAAATGGAGCGCGGCGGCCGCCGGCTACGGCTCGACCTCCTCCCACTCGGTGTGCCACTCCAGCGGCATCAGGCCGCCGAGCGGCGCCAGGATATGGGCCGCCAGCTGCTCGAGGCTGGTGCGGCGCTCGGGCCACGGCCGGCAGAGCAGCGCCTCGCGGGCCAGCGCCGCCGCCCGCTGGTCCCAGCGCGCCAGCTCGGCCAGCCGCCGCTTGAGCTTGGCCGGCCAGCGCCCGTGGAGAGCGTAGTGGTTCTCGATCAGCGTGTGGACCAGCTCGGTCGCCAGCAGATTGACGCTGGCGGGATCGGTGTCGTCGAGGTCGTCGAGGTCGCGCAGCGCGTCGGCCGGCAGGTAGCGGTAGCGCCAGGCGGCGCCGGGCGGGGGGACGGGCTGGCCCTGCTGCCATTCGCGGCGCGCCTGCTCCTGGATGCCGGCGATCACGCCCTGCGGATCGTAGGCGATCGTCCCGAAGGCGAACATGTGCTGGTCGACGCCGCGCCCGTCGGCGAAATAGCGCTGGATCTGGCCCGGCGGGTTGATGAAACATTCGATCTCGATCCCGTCTTGCAGCCAGTTGCGCCGCTGGCGCCGCCCGCTGGCGATCACCACATGGAGGTCGAGATCGCTGGTCGGCCCCGGCGTGTCATGCACCCGCGACCCGGTGGCCAGGACGCCAAGCAGGTCGTCGCCAAATTCCTCTTTCAGAGATGCAATAATCGCCGCCAAGAGCGTATCGTGCGGGGCCATGATCCCTCCATAATCTGCCATTGCTGCATGCCCTGCATGATACGCGCGTCGGCGGCCGATCACAAGAGGCGCCAGC
>DASWWB010000543.1:0-3520 GCA_036406115.1 Herpetosiphonaceae bacterium | reverse complement strand
TGGCCTCGGGCGAGACGCTCCAGCCCGAGTATATTTTCAGCCTCTACGGCAAAATTCCCAACGCCCAGCTCGTGGCCGGCCTCGGCGTGCTGCTCAACGAGGCCGGCTACATCGAGACTGATGAGAACCAGCAGACCACGGTGCCCGGGGTGTTCGCCGCCGGCGACGTGACCGGCGCCCACGCCCATCAGATCGCCTGCGCGGTCCACGAGGGCGCGATGGCCGCCTCCGCCGCCAACTACGCGCTGTACCCGCCGCTCCAGCGCCACGAGGAGCCGGAGGCGAAACCAGCGGCCGGGGCGAAGTAGGGATGGGCTATCGGCTGTCAGCTGTCGGCTAGCAGGGGCTGCCTGGAAATAGCCGCATAGCCCGTGATCGGTCCGGTCTGCCGGACCGATCACGGGCTATGCGGCGCAATGATGATGTCACGGGACTGGCGGGGATTGATTGGGCGGAGGCCTCCAGGCTGCGAGGCGGCACCGCGCAGCCTGGGCTTTCGCTCCTAGCGGGCCAGCGGCGCCCGGACCAGGGCCGGCAGCGGCTGGGGTGGCGCGTAGATCAGGGCCAGCGCGCCTGGCAGATAGACGGCGACGCCGGGCAGGGTGCGGGCCAGCTGCGGGTGCTGGGCGATGCCGGCCGGATCGACGATGCCCTGATTGTGCCAGGCGCTGAGCGTCATCCAGGTGACCGGCGTCCAGTCGAACTCCGCCCGGCGGCTGGCGATTTCGAAGTTGGCCGCCATGTACTCGACCGCCAGCCCCGGCCTGGCGATCTCCGCCGCGACCGCGCTGGCAGAGGGCTCCCAGCGCTCCAGCCGCCGCTCGCGCATCTCCGTTTGCAGCGCGCTGCCGGCGATCTCCAACGGGTAGCGCCGATAATCCGGCTCATCAAGGCGATTGATGAAGGGCATGTCGCCGCGCAGCAGGCTGAGCGCGACCGAGGGGCGGATGTTGGCGGGCCAGACGCTGAAATCGCCCACCCCGAGCTGGTTGGCGACGTTCTGGGCCTCTTGGTAGATCGGCGTGACCGAGCGCATCAGATCGCCGCGGGTCGCCAGGGCGCTGTTGTACTCGAAGTACAGCTGGGCCGCCAGCACGACTGCGAAGTCTTCGTCGCTCATGCCGGTGACCGCCGGCCGGTTGTGGCGGCTGGCGCTGGCCAGGATCGTCGGCCGCAGCCGCAGCATGGCGAGGTCGAAGGCGGGATCGTAGTAGGCGCGGGGCTGGTCTTTGGGCACCGCCGCCCCGTAGCGGTAGAGCAGCCGCTCCGGCGTCGGCCAGTCCACCAGCGGCGGCGCCTCGGGCACCGCGTAGGAGCGGGTGGCCGGCGGCGCGGGCTGATCCAGCACCAGCGGCGTCGCCGCGATGACTAGCCGCTTGCCGCGGCCCTCGAAGATCAGCATCCCCAGCAGCAACAGGCAAAAAAAGAATCGCACCTTGCGACGCGACATACGCTGCTCCTTGGCATAGAAAATGGCGATGGACCGCGCTGGCCGCATCGCCTCAGCGGCCAGCATAGCATACCCGGCGAATCTTGTGAAGTTTAGAATTAGTTATGCAATGAGTCGTCAGTCGTCAGTCGTCAGTCGCCAGGGCGCCGGCTGCGCCTGCGGGATTGACGACGGGCGGGCCAGATTGGTTGCCTGGTTGTCTCTGACTGTCTGATTGGCTTGATCCTGACGACTGGCGACTGACGACTCGCGCCTCAGCGCCGCCGCTCCAGCGCCAGGCCGTAGCATGCCAGCAGCTCGCCCGGCTCGAAGGCCTCGGCCGCGCTGACGACGCCGCTCGCCCGCTGCTCGCCGCGCAGCAGCCGCTCCGCCAGGTCGACCGCGATCCGCGCAGTCAGGCCATAGGGGTCGGGGCAGGGCAGATCAGCCCGTTCGCCGTCCAGCAGCAGCACGACTCGGGCCACGGCGGCGCGCCGGTCGGCCTCGGCGGGACCGGCTGGCAGCCGGTCGATCAGGGCGCTGAGCGCCGCGTAGCCCAGGCCGTCGCGGGCGAAGCGCATCAGAAGGCGGGCGAACGGCCCGGCCATGGCCGCCGCCTCGGGCACCGCGATCCAGGAGCGGACATTGCGGACCCGGCCCAGGCGCGGCGCCGCCAGCACTTCGCCGCCGGGAAACTGGGCCAGGGTCGCCGGCGGGGCTCCCGGGCGCAGCGGCAGGCGTAGCGTCCGCTCCAGCGCGCCCAGCGGGGCGAAGCCGCCGTTCTCGAAGCCGACGCCGGGCGAGCCGGCCAGGCGCAGGATGCTCTTGAGCGTGCCCCTGCTGGCGCCGCCGCCGACCATGTGATAGGCCACGTCGAGCGTCTCGACCGGCCCGCGCTCCGCCAGCAGCAGCGCGGCGGCGAGGGTGCCGGGGGTGTACTCGAAGGCCGCCGCGTTGATCATCACTTTGCCGCGCGCGGCCATGACGTCGTGGAACAGCGCCCGGCAGTCGGCCATGAACGGCTGCTCGCCGGTGGTGTCGAGATAGTGGACGCCGGCCCGCGCCGCCGCCTCGGCGACCGGCAGCCCGTAGTCGGTGAACGGCCCCACCGTCGTCAGCAGGACCTCGGCGCCGTCCAGCATGGCGGCGAGGCTGGCGGGATCGCCGGGCGCTGCGACCCGCACCTCCAGGGCCGGCGACCAGCGGGCCGCCAGCGCCTCAAGCTCAGCGCGCCGTCGCCCGGCCAGGACCGGCCGCAGCCCGCGGGCGCGCGCCTCCTCGACGATCAGCCGGCCCGTGAAGCCGGTCGCCCCGTAGATCACCAGGCTCATCGCTCGCTCCTAAATCCAGCGCTTGCGGCGGAAAAACCAGATCATGCCGACGATCACCACAACGATGATCACCCAGACCATCAGGTAGCCGTAGCGCCAATGCAGCTCCGGCATCACATCAAAATTCATGCCATAGAGGCCGGTGACCAGCGTCAGCGGCATGAAAATCGTGCTCAGGATTGTCAGCGTCTTCATCACTTCGTTGAGTTTGTTGGACGAGACCGACATATAGGTGTCGAGCGTGGTGCTGACCACGTCGCGCACGCCCTCGCTGAGATCCTGGACCCGCACCAGATGGTCGTACACGTCGCGAAAGTAAATCTGGGAGCTGTCGCTGATCAGGCCGAACTCGCCGCGGGCCAGGCGGAGCATCAGCTCGCGCTGGGGGGCGATGATCCGCCGCACGTTGAGGATGCTGTGCTTGAGATTGAGGATGCGGCGCATCGCCTCGGGCCGGGGATTGTCGATGATCTCCATCTCGATCTCGTCAAGCGCGTCGTCGATCCGATCGAGGAACGGCGTGAACTCATCGACGATCGCGTCGAGCAGGCGGTGGAGCAGGAAATCGGCGCCGCGATCCAGCATGCGCTCGTCGCGCAGCGCCCGCTGCCAGACCTGCTCGACCGGCACGATCGCTTTCTCGTGCGACGAGGTGACGAGGAAATTCTTGCCCAGGAAGCAGTTCAGTTCGTGGGTCGAGATATCGAACAGGCTGCCGTTGGCGTCCAGGGCGTGGGCGATGATAAAGATATGGTCGGCG
>DASWWB010000542.1:0-2261 GCA_036406115.1 Herpetosiphonaceae bacterium | reverse complement strand
CTGGGCGCTCAGCGCCGCCCTGGTGATCAATATTGTCTTGCTGCTGGCTACGGTCGGCCGCCTGCTCAACGGCGGCACCGTGCGCCGCTCGCTGCTGGACGGCCTGCGCTGGTGCTGGTGGCGAGTGTTGCCTGCGACGGTCCTGGCAGTCATCGCGCTGCTGGTCGGGCGCAGCTGGATCTAAGGCTATGGACGCGATTGTAATCGAGGGCTTGCACAAAGCCTATGACACCCTGCCCGTGCTGCGCAGCCTCAATCTGCGGGTCGGCGACGGCCAGATCTACGGCCTGCTCGGCCCCAACGGCGCCGGCAAATCGACGCTTATCCACCTGATGATGGGCTTCCTGCGGCCCGACCAGGGCCGGATCGAGATCCTGGGCAAGGCGCCCAACGCCGCCCACCACCAGGTCGGCTACCTGCCGGAGCGGCTGCGCTACCACACCCACTGCACCGGCCGCGAGTATCTCCAGTATTTCGGCCAGATCGGCGGCCAGCGCGGCCCGACGCTCAAGGAGCGCGCCGAGACGCTGCTCAAGCTCGTCAACCTGGAGGACGCCGCCGACCGGCGCATGAAAACCTACTCCAAAGGCATGCTCCAGCGCATCGGCATCGCCCAGGCCCTCCTCAGCGATCCCGAGCTGCTCTTGATCGACGAGCCCTCCTCCGGCCTCGACCCCGCCGGCCAGGCCGAGATCCAGGAGCTGCTGCGCGAGCTGCGTCAGCGCGGCCATACGATCTTCCTCTGCTCCCATCAGCTCGACGAGATCACCACGCTCTGCGACCGCGTCGGCATTTTGCTGCGCGGCGAGCTGGCGGCCGAGGCCCAGCCCGGCTCGCTGCCCGGCCACGGCGGCGTCACGGTGACGGTCGAGCAGGAGCCCGGCGAGGAGCTGGATTTCGCCCTGCGCGCGCTGGATCCGTCGATCAGCCGCGACGGCCGCCACGTCACGCTGCCGCACGCCACGACGGCGCTCCAATCCCAGCTGCTGCGCGTGCTGCTCGACCAGGGCCTCGCGGTCGAGTCGCTCCAGCCGACGGTCGGCACGCTGCGCGATCTCTACCTGCATGTCGTGGCCGGCAAGCAGCCGCCAGCCGAGGCGACGCCGCGCACGCCCGCTCCCATCCTGGAAACATTGTTGGCAGACGAGGAGCCCGAAGCATGAGCCGATTGCGTCAGATCTGGGCCTGGACCCGCTTCACGCTGAGCGAGTACGCGCGCTCGGGGCGGATTATGATTGAGCTGGTGGCGACGATCGCCTTTGTCTGGCTGTTCCTGCGCAAGCCGATCAGCAACGTCACGGTCCATCCGTTCAACGCTGATCATTTCTTCAACCTGGCGGCGATCTTCACCCTGCTGACGACGGTCTACACCGCGACGGTGGTCGCCGGCCTCGGCCAGCGCGCCCAGGGCTATGTGGTGTTGGCCCGCTCGCTCGGCAGGCGCGGCTACCTCTACGGCCTGTTTTTCGTCCCGGTGATCATCAACACGCTGATTTTCCTGGCGCTCTCGGTGATCGTCACGATCATTAACCGGCCCCAGCCCGGCTGGAACCTGCTGATCTGGGCGGCCGGGGCGCTGCCGCTGGTGCTGGACATCGCGCTGGTCGCCGCGATTGTGATGCTGCTCTCGGGCCTGGTGCTGTCGCCGGGCTGGCGGCTGGTGGTGCTGGGCGTGGTGGCGCTGGCGCTGCTCGGCAACACCAATTTCTTCGATCAAAAGACTGGCACGGCGCCGCCCGGCGGCTTCGGCCGCATCCTGGAGGCGCTGCAAACGCTGCTCGGCATCCCGCTGACGCCGATCATGGCCGGCTTTGAGCTGGCGGCGCGCCGGATGTACTCGGCGCAGTCGGCGGCGGTGATCCTGGGCCAGGTGGCGTTGCTGGTGGCGGTGCTGGCCTTCGCGGTGTTCGCCTTCGAACGGCGCGATGTGATCCTGAGCTAGACCGGTGGCCGCGCCGCTGCGCATCACGCCGGTCAGCGGCGCCGCCGACCGCGAGCGCTTCATCCGCTTCCCCTGGCAGGTTTACCGGGGCGCCGCCCGCGACGAGCGCTGGGTGCCGCCCCTGCTCCACGAGCGGCGCGCCTACCTCGATCCCGAGCGCGGCCCCTTCTACCGCCACGCCGATGTCCAGCTTTTCCTGGCCTGGCGCGGCGAGCGGCTCGCCGGCACGATCTCGGCCCACATCAATCATCTCCACAACCAGACCCACAATGAGCGGATCGGCTTCTTCGGCTTTTTCGAGGTCCTCGACGATCCCGAG
>DASWWB010000541.1:0-2218 GCA_036406115.1 Herpetosiphonaceae bacterium | reverse complement strand
TGGTGCGCCTGCTCGCGGCGGGGCTGCCGCCGGCGGGCTGGCCCGACGACCTGTGGCTGGTCGATCAGGGCTGGCGCTGGCGTCCGCCGCGCGCTGCCCCTGGCGACCCCGCCGCCGATCTGCCGCACGGCCTGAGCCGGCTGCCCGACCTGCGCAAGCCCGGCTGCTGCTACGTGTGCAAAATCCGCTTCCAGCGCCGCCATTTCTGGTACGACCAGCTCTGCCAGGAGTGCGGCGACGCCAACTACGCCCGCCGCGAGCAGCGCGCCGACCTGGGCGGCCTGACCGCGCTCGTCACCGGCGGGCGGATCAACATCGGCTACGCGACGGTCCTGCGCCTGCTGCGCAACGGCGCGCGCGTCATCGCCACCAGCCGCTTCCCGCGCGACGCCGCCCGCCGCTTCGCCGCCGAGCCGGACAGCGCCCGCTGGCTGGACCGGCTCGCGCTGCGCGGATTGGATCTGCGCTTCCTGCCCGAGGTCGAGCGCTTCGCCGCCGAGCTGCGCGGCGCCTATCCGAAGCTAGACATCCTGATCAACAACGCCGCCCAGACCGTGCGCCAGCCAGCCGCCTACTACGCCCCGCTGCTCGCCGGCGAGCTGGGGCCGGACAGCGTGCCGCCGGCGCTGCTTGGCGTGATCGGCGACGCGTCGCCGGGCGCGCCGGACGACCATCCCGCCGCGCTGGCGACCATCCCGCCGCCGGCAAGCTACCTGGCGGCGCTGGCCCGCGAGCTGGCCGCCGGCGGGGGCGGGGCGCCTCCCAACAGCTGGACGCTGACGCTCGACGAGCTGCCGCTGTCCGAGCTGGTCGAGGCCCAGCTCGTCAACGCGCTGGCGCCGGCGGTGCTGATCCAGCAGCTCAAGCCGCTGCTGCTCAAAGGCCGACCGGCCTTCATCGTCAATGTCGCGGCGGCGGAGGGCCAGTTCGCCCGCGCCAAGCGGCCCTACCACCCCCACACCAACATGGCCAAGGCGGCCCTCAACATGCTGACCCACACCGCCGCCGCCGGCTACGCCGCCGAGGGCGTCTTTATCAACAGCGTCGATCCCGGCTGGGTCTCGCTCCAGGCGCCGGCCGCCGGCGACGGGGAGCCGCCGGCCAGTCTGCCGATCGACCTGGCGGACGCGGCGGCCCGCATCTGCGCCCCGGTGTTCGACGGGCTGCTGGGCGGCGCGCCGGCGGCGGGCAAGCTGTTCAAGGACTATGCCGAGGCGCCCTGGTAGCGGCGCCGGCCCCCGGACGCGCGACGACCCCGCCGGCACTCGCTGCCGGCGGGGTCGTCGCGTCAGCGCCGGGGCGCTAGGGCTTGAAGACCAGCGGCAGGTACAGCTTCGGGAAATCCTGCTGGTTGCGCACGGTCAGGGTCAGCGGGATGGAAACATCGGGCTGCTGGCTGTCGTTGGTGGCGAGGCAGAGCGTGCCGGCGTAGGTGCCGGGCGCCAGCCCCGCGCTGTTGAACACCACCGCGACCGACGCCGAGCCGCCCGCCGCCACCGAGCCGCTGGCAGGGCTCACGCGGACCCAGGGCAGCGCGTCGGCGACGCAGCTGCGGACCGCCGGATCGAGCGACACGTCGTCGACCAGGAAATTGGTGTTGCCGCCCTCCTGGACCGTGCCGCGGAACGTCAGCTGATGGCTGGCGCCGTTGGCGAACTGGCTGATCGGCACGCTGACCAGGCGGTAGGCGCCGTAGCCGGTGGCCTGGGCGTTGATCGCCACAACCTCCGTCGAGTCGATCTCCACCTGGAGCACATCGTTGGAGCGCTGGCTGGAGCCGGCGATCCGGAGCCAGAACCGCAGCGTCGTGGCGCCGCTGGGGATGATCACGCTCTGCCTGAGCGTGCCGACCTCCGTCGCCATGCCGGTGTCGAGGCCGCCGAACCAGGCGAACCAGCCGCCGCTGCGCGGGCCGATGCCGGCGCCGCCGCCGTCGCCGCAGCGGGACACGTTGCACAACACGCCGCTGAAATTCGTCGACGACTGGGTCCAGAACTGATTGGTGCCAGCGGAGACTGTCGCCTCGAAGCCGCCGTCCTGAACCTGCTCCGCCGCCGGCGCCTGGGCCGGGGTTGGCTGGGCTGCGCCGCCGCGATCGAGCCGGGCGGGCGCGGGGCCCGCCAGCGCCACCTGGGCCGGGGCGCGCTCGGTGATCGTCCAGGTCAGCGGCGTTAGGCCAGTGTTGTTGATCGGCAGCGTCCTGGTCACAACCTGGCTG
>DASWWB010000540.1:0-5548 GCA_036406115.1 Herpetosiphonaceae bacterium | reverse complement strand
GCGCCAGGCCGATCGCCATGCTGAGCGGGAAGGCGCCGGCGCTGGTTGCGAGCGGCGGGGCGGCGACGGTCTCGCGCTGCATGGCCCAGGCGCAGGCCGCCGCCCGCCGCGCCCCCGCCGCCGGATCGTCGTCGGCGAGGGGGAAGATGGCGGTCAGCGCGTCGCCGCCGAAGCCCCAGACCTCGCCGCCGAAGGCTTCGACCCGGGCGATCAGGCCGGCGAACAGGCGGTTGAGCAGCCCGGTTAGCTCCTCGATGCCGCGCGGCCCGCTTGCGGCCAGGGTGTCGCTCAGGGCGGTGAAGCCGGCGATGTCGGCGAACAGCACGGCGCCGGCGAAGGTTCGCTCCAGCTCCAGCGGCGGCCGGTCGGGATGATCGATCAAGAGCTGGGCGAGCGGGCGGGGGATCAGCGAGAGCAGCGGTGTCATGGCAGTGTTCCTGTCACGCGGGGAGGATCGTTATGTGCGGTTATTATGATCCAAAGCCGGGCGCTCGGCAACCCTTGGCCGCCGGGCGCTTGACGCGGCGGCGGTTGCGCCGCACACTGGTCCGGATCGAGCCCGGCGCCTGGCGCGGGCCCCAAGGGAGGGTTACAATGCTTCATCAGCTGCGGATCTACGAGATTTTCGAGGACAGCAAGGCGGCGTTCCACGCCCGGTTCCGCGACCACGCGATGCGGATCATGGCGACCTACGGCTTTCGCTTCGAGGCGATGTGGGAGGCGCGCTCTGGCGAGCGGACCGAATTCGTCTATCTGCTGGCTTGGCAGGATGAGGCGGCGCTGCGGAGCGCCTGGGCCGCCTTCATGGCCGACGAGGAGTGGAAGGAGATCAAGCGCGTCACCGGCGCCGAGCACGGGCCGCTGGTCGGCGCGATCGAAGACCGGGTGTTGCTGCCGCTTGACGGCGCGCCGCCGGCCTGAGCGCGGCGCCGAATCTTGCAAAGGCTCGGCAGCGCCAGTCAAAACCCAAAGAGGAGGCCGCCATGATCCAGATTACGCCGCAGATCGCGCTTGACGAGTCGGAGATCGCCATCACGGCGGTGCGCGCCTCGGGGCCGGGCGGCCAGAACGTCAACAAAGTCGCCAGCGCGATCCACCTGCGCTTCGACGCCGCCGGCTCGCCCTCGCTGCCGGCGCCGGTGCGCGAGCGGCTGCTGGCCCAGGCCGGCCACCTGCTGACCGGCGACGGCGTGCTGGTGATTAAAGCGGGCGAGTTCCGCACCCAGGAGCGCAACCGCGAAGCTGCCCTCGGCCGGCTGGCGGCGCTGATCCGCGCCGCCGCCGTGCCGCCCGTCCCGCGCCACGCAACCAAGCCGAGCCGGGCCGCCCGCCAGCGGCGCCTTGACAGCAAGCGCCAGCGCTCGGCGGTCAAGCGGCTGCGCTCCGGCCGCGACGACTAGCCGCCCGTTTCACCCAGGAGGCCCGCGATGACCCAGCCGCCCGATGTGTACGTTCCGTCCATCCCCCGCCCCGCCCGCTGGCCGCGTTTGTGGCGCATCGGCAGGGTTTCCGCGCTGCTGCTGGCCGGCGGCGCGCTGTTCCTGGCCAAAATGCTCGCCGTCGGCACGCTGATGTCGACGCCGGCCAGCCGCCCTGGCTGGTTCGAGCGCGCGATCCGGGCCAATCCGGCGCTGATCGGCGCCATGCTGGTTGTCGAAATCCTGTGTTTCGCCGCAGCCTGGCTGGACGGCTACGGCGCGGCCGGCGCCAATCCGCTGCTGGCCCGCGCCCGGCGGCTGGCCTACGCCGGGCTGGCGGTGGCGGTGGTGCTGAGCGGGCTGATGGTCGCCGCCAGCGCCTAGGCGGCTACTCGTATTCGCCCCAGACCTGGATTTCGTCGATCTGCGGCGGCGTCTGCCCGTTCGGCGCGTAGACGCCCTCGAAGGTGATGCGCACGGTCCCGGTGCGCGCCGGCCCGATGTCGATCGTCTGCCAATCCTTGACCTCGGGCAGGCTGCGGCGCTGGACGCTGCCGTCGGCGAATGTGACGCTGAGATTGCGCAGCGGCTGCAACGAGTGGATGATCAGCGTGCTGACAATCGCCGGATCCTCCACCCGCAATTCGATCCATGCGGTGCCTTGCTCCGCGTAGTTTGCCTGCCAGAACGTGGAATCTTTGCCGTCGACGGCCATCAGCGCGCCCGCCGAGGGGCTTAGCTCCGTGGAGGCGCTGGCGCCGAGGATTTTGATCTGCTCGAAGCGGCCGAGGGGCGCGAACGGCTTCGGCGTGGGCGGAATCGGTGTCGGCGGGGGGCGGCGGGCGATCGGCGTCGCGGTGATCGGCGGCACGCTGATCGGGATCGTCGGCGTGGGCGTCGGCGTCGGGGGCCGCAGCAGGCTGGCGGCGAGGGTGGCGGTCAGCGCCAGGCCGATCATCCCAAGCCCGAGCGCCAGCATGGCCTGCCATTTGAGCGGGGCTGGCGCCGGTTGGGCGACTTGGGCGGGCGGGCTGGCGGCTGGCGGGACAGCGGGCGGAGTGGCGGCGGGGGCTGGCGGCGGGTCCGGCTGGGCGGCTGCGGGCAGCGGCACGGACCACGGCAGCAGCAGGCCGCAGTTGTCGCAGTGGCGCGAGGTGATGATGACCGGCGTGTCGCAGGCGGGGCAAAATCGCTTCTTTCGAGACATACGATCCTCTCACAGGCTGTGGAATCTGGCCGCGCGGCCGGGAGCCGGATGGGCGCCGCCGCGTTGCAGGGGAGACGCCCGCCGCCCGCCGCCGGTTCCGGCAGCGCGCTGGGCGACGGGGGAGCGAGGCTGGGGCGGATGGGCTCAGCGGCGCCGATCGCACGGGTCGTAGCCCAGGTCGAGCAGCGACACGACGCTGCTGATCGCCGCGCCGCGCCTGAGGAACCGGGCGACCGCCCGCCGCGACCCGAACACTGCCAGCCAGATCAGATCGTCTTTGGCATAGGTCCCGGCGCCGGGCAGCTCCAGGCCGTCGCGCTCGCAGACAATCGTGCCGGCGACCCGATAGCCGATCCGATCCCCCAGCGGGATGAAGGTGACCCTGGCCCGTCCCGCCCCCATCGCCCTAGGCCTCGCCGGCGCTGATCGCCCGCGCCGGATCGCTGGCCAGCACCCGCACCTCGTCGCCGACCCGCAGCGATCCGGCGCGATCGTGGACCACATTCTGGCCGAACATCACTTTGTCGCCGACCCGGCGGTAGCCGGCCAGGGTGCGCAGCGGCTCCTTGCCGCGCTCGGCGGTCGCCTGGTCGGTGGTCGTGATGGCGCAGCGGGCGCAGGGCTTGACCAGATCGAAGCCGATGCCGCCGATCTCGATCCGGGTCCAGCTGTCCTCGGCGTAGGGCGCGGCGCCGGCGACCACCAGGTTGGGGCGGAAGCGATTCATAGGGAGCGGATGGTCCAGGCGGCGGTTCAAATCGTCGAGCGATTCCTGGCCGATCAGCAGGAGCGGGAAGCCGTCGGCGAAGCCCACCTGGTCGGTCGGCCGCGGCGCGTAGTCCGGCGTGACCAGGCGCGTCTCCTCGGGGGCGATTCGCACCAGCCGGCAGTCGAGGCCCAGCGCGGCGCTGAACCAGCGGGCCGCCTCGGCGCCCTGGTCGGCGGCGAGGCACTGGTCGCCCCAGATCGTCACGCGGAGGCGCGGGCCGTCGTCGGCGCAGGCGATGGTCAGATCGGGGGCGCCGGGCGCGCGGACCGTCAGCTCGGCGCCGGCCAGCCTGGGCTCGATCAGCGCCATGCGCGGCAGCTCGCGCTGCGTGAGGAAGCGGCCGGCGGCGTCGACGACCATCAGCCGGCGGTCGTCGGCCAGGCCGCGGGCGTCCAGCTCGGCGGTGTCCAGGGCGAAACCCTTGCATGATTTGATCGGATAGCGGTAGAGGGCGGCGAGGCGCATGCGCGTGGCTCCTTGGCTGCTGGCGAATCTGCGGCCAATCTACGCGCCGGGGGGCGAAACGTCAAGCGCGCGCTCGCCGGGCAAAGCGAGGGCCGGCGCCAGAAACGGCGCCGGCCCGGCATGGAAGGATGGATTAGGGCTTGACTTGCATGACGAGAATGATGCTTTGGCTCGGGTCGGGGATGCTGCTGACGGTGATGCTTTCCGCGCCGCTAGCCTTGAGCCAGACCTCGGCGGTGGGGTTGGCGGCCCCGCCAGCCTGCCAGCCGTCCTTGGTCAGCTCGGTGTTGTAGAACTCTTTGACTTTGTCGAAGCTCGTGCCGCTAGGGAGGGTGTAGGCGTCGAAGGTGACGGTGCCGCTGCCGGCCTGCTGCTTCATCGTGTCTTTCATCATGTTGACGCCCATCGCCATCGGGCTGGAGTCGTCGAGAGTCTTGGCGCCCGGGAAGACCGGGATGCCGCCGCTCGTGGTGGCGGGCGCCGAGTCCGACGAGCCGGCGGGCGTCTCGCCGTTGGCCGGGGCCGAGGTGGCGGGGGTTTCCCCGGCGCCGCAGGCGGCGAGCAGGGCGAGGGCCAGCGTGCAGACGACCAGCTTGACCGACTTACTCATAGGGGCTCCTTTCTTCATGCTTGGGCGGACGTTCCGCCCGAGTCTTCACCAGATACGCGCGATCGGCGCGGCGCGTGGCAATCAGCGGGCCGGCGGCACCCAGTACGAGCCGTCGTCGTCGGCCGGGTCGGGCGCCTCGGCGGCTCGCTCGCGCGCCAGCTCCGGCCGCACCGCCCAGATAATCGCCTGGCTGAAGGCGGTGGCGCCGACGAGGACGACAAGCGCGGCGGCGCCGAGCAGGAGCGGGTTGTCCGTCAGGCCCCGCGTCGCCCGGACCACCAGTAGGGTGACGGTCAGGTTCATCGCCAGCAGCCCGGCGAACGCCAGCCACAGCCGCCGGGAGCGGAACGAGCGGAAATAGGCGCGGCGCCAGCGCCGACGCTGCTCGGCCTTGGGCAGTCCCGCCAGTTCGGGAATGCTGTCCATCCTCCAGTAGAATTTCATATGGGGGTTCCTCGTTGATTCAATGGTTGAGCCGCTTGGTGATACGGCCGGGCCGGGAGCGCGGTTCCGGGGGCGTCAATCGCCGGCGCCGCGCTCGGTGGGTTCCGGCCAGCCCGGGCCGCCGTAGGCGACCGTCCTGATGATCAGCACGGCGGCGGTCAGCAGGAACAGCGCGATCACAAACAGGGCCGCGGCGCGGAACAAACACCGGCCGGGCGGAAGCGTCAGGCGGCGGCGGCGCGGGGGGCGCTGGATGGGCATGAGGGAACTCCCGTCGGCAATCGCCGCTACTCCGCCAGCCGCTCGATCCGCAGCTCGCGCAGCTCCAGCCACTGGCGGCCGGGCGCGTCGAGCAGCCCGCCGCCGATCCTGCCGCCCGGCGTCACGATCGCGTATTGATTGTCGATCCAGAGCACCAGGCCGAGCGGGCCGCGCGGGGCGAATCTGCTGCGCAGCAGCTCATCGCCATTGACATAAAACACGACTGATTCCCGGCGCCACTCCAGGCGATAGTCCTGCCAGCCGGCCATCGGCGCGCGGACCGGAGCCTCGCGCACGCCCAGCGCCCACTGGCCGATCGGCCAGAGCGCCCGCCGCAGCCAGCGCTGCCACATCAGCGGCAGCGCCAGCGGGGC
>DASWWB010000539.1:0-7185 GCA_036406115.1 Herpetosiphonaceae bacterium | reverse complement strand
TCTCGTCCGGGGGCGGCTGCGGGGCGGCTGCGGGAGCTGCTGCGGAGAGGGATGGGCGAGATTGGAGCAGCGCTGCGGGCAAGATCAGACAAAGCACCATCAATAACCCGAGGCGACGCATACGGTTCCTCCTAGATGTGGCCGGGATCGGATCGATGCGCTCCGCAGGGCCGCCCGGCCGGCGCGCTGCGGAGCGTTGACACCAGGCTGCCTAGCGGCTGATGCGCGGCAGGTAGTGCGGCAAGGAGATCAGCACCCGGCCGCTGCCCGTGTTGTTCTGCGGCGTCGGATCCGGGCTGGCGCCGCTCAGGGTCGCCGTGACGGGATAGCTCGCGCCCAGCGGCGCCTCCGGGGCTTGGATCCAGATCGTCGCTGGCTCGTTCCCGTAGATTCCGAGCGCCGGTGCGGACCAGCTCAGCGCGCTGCCGGCGATGGTCGGCGCGCCCAAGGTGCTGCCCGCGTAGCGCAGGCCGCCGGTCAGGACGACCGTCAGCGTCAGATTCGTCGTCGGCGCAGGGCCCTCAGCGCGCATGGCCACCCGCAGGCCGGCCACCCGGTCGGCGGCTGTCGCAGCCACCGGCGCCACGTCCAGCGCGACCCCGCTGCCCTGCGGCAGGTCGATCGCCCACAGCTCGTTGCCGGTGGCGCCGTCGTCGGCGCTCCACAGCAGCCGGCGCCCGACCACGACGGGGCTGCCGAAGCGGATGCTGCCATGCAGCGGCCCCGGCGCGACCACATGGCGGGCGGTGCTCTCGGCCGTGCCGGCGGTGTGCCACAGCTCCCAGCCCTCCGCAGCATCGTGCGCCCAGAAGAACAGGCTGCCCTGGATCGGTTTCAGCGCTCCCGCCCTGCCGCTCGCCGGGCCGGGGACGAGATCGGCGACCGGCTGCATCCCCGCCGCCGTGCCATCCGACCGCCACAGCTCAGCGCCGGTTTCGGGCGTCCAGCGATTGAAATAGAGCCAGTCGCCGCTCGCCGCCAGCGTGAGATCGCGCGCTGTCTCGACGACGGGGGCTGTTCCGGCCGCCGTGCCGTCCGAGCGCCAGAGCATGCAGGAGCCGGAGCAGTTCATGGCATACAGGATATTGTTCAGCTCGACCATTTCAGTCAGCGGGGGCGCATCGGCGGTAATCAGCTGCGTGCCCGCCGCAGTCCCATCCGAGCGCCACAGCTCCTGCCGCCCGCCCCTGGTCGCCTGGAAAAAGAGATCGTCGCCGACCGCCGTGCGGCTGCGAAGATAGGCGATCGAGTCCAGCACCGGGATTGTCCCTGCCGCCGTCCCGTTGCTGGCGAACAGGACGGTGTTCGGCGTGCCGATCGCCTCGCTGGTGAAGAAGATCCGCCCTTTGATCACTTCCAGGTTCTCCACGTTGCTGCGGGCCGAGAGCAAAACCTCGAACTGCTCCGCCCCCGGCTCGCCGCGCATGTGCCAGAGCACGCTGCCGGACACGCTCTCGCGGACGAAAAGGAGGCCCTCCGGCCCGCTGGTCAGGTTGTACGGCTCGCTGTTGAAGCTCTGCACTGGCTGCGTGCCGGCGACGGTCCCATCGCTTCGCCACAGCTCATTCTCGATCGCAAAATAGAGCCGCATGCCGACGGGGTGCAGGTCTAGGTCCAGGCGCCCCGGCCAGGAGCGCAGCATGGTGGTGCCCTCCGGCGTGCCGTCCGTGCGCCAGAGCGCGGTCTCAGCGGTTGGCAGCTCCGCCCGGAAGTAGGTCCAGCCCCCCAGGGTGACAAAGCCGCTGGGGTCGCTGCTGAGGGGAATCTGCGGATTGAAAACGCCAAGCTCGACGGTGCCCGCAGCTGTCCCGTCAGACGCCGACCAGCGCACGTTCCACGGCGCATCCTCATCGACAATGATGACCCGGTTGCGAAACAGGATCTGGGGCACGGGATCGGAGCGTTCCGCGCCCGGGGTGAGATCGCGCAGCAGCCCCGTGCCGGCGGCGGTGCCGTCCGATCGCCACACCTCCTGTCCATGCTGGCTGTCCTGGGCGGCGAACACCAGGGTCTGGTTCGCCAGCGCCGCAGCGTCGTGCGGCAGGATGAGCCCGCCCGCCCCGGCGACGCTGTCGCGGATCAGCGCCGTGCCGGCAGCCGTGCCGTTCGAGCGCCACAGCTCGTCGCCTGTCGCCGGCTGGTGCGCCAGCAGGATGAGCCCCTGGCTGTTGGCGCCGATCAGATCCTGCGCGCCGTCGGCGGCGCCGGGGTTGATATCGCGCACCAGGGCCGTGCCGGCGGCGGTGCCGTCCGAGCGCCACAGCTCCCTGCCCGTCGCCGGCTGGGTGGCCGAGAAGTAGAACGCATTGCCGTGGACCACGAAATCCTGGGGCGAGGACGAAAAGTAGGAGGGGATGATTTCCTTGACCAGGCGCGTGCCGGCCGGCGTGCCATCGGTGCGCCACAGCTCCATGCCCTGGCTCACTGTGCTCGCTGCGAAATAGGCGATGTTGCCGATTATCGCCGCAGGCTCCCCCACAACGTCGGCGGGCCGCGCGATGAAGACAGAGGCGAGGGCGGTCACCGTGGCGTCGGGCGCCACCGCCCACAGACCAGCCGCCCCCCCGACGAGCAGGCGCCCCCCCAAGCTCCCCAGGAGCGAGATCGGATCGGCCGCCGGCGCGGGCAGCGGGACGCGAACGGCGGCGCCCCGGGCGAGATCGACTGTGTACAGCGTGTAAACCTTGGTCACCTCGCTCAGGGTCTCGCTCTGCAAGACATAGCTGAGCGTGTTCCCGTCGTAGATCGGCGCCTGAACCGCGTAGCCCGGCATGGCGATCGCGGCGGCGGGCCGGGTGCCGGCGGCGGTGCCGTCCGAGCGCCACAGGTGGCCGGCGGTCGGGGTGACAAACACCAGCGCGCCGTCATGGACATGCAGCCAGCGCGCCGGCTGGTCGAAGCGGGTCGTCAGGCGGCGGACGAGCGCGGTGCCCGCTAGCGTGCCATCGCTCGACCACAGCGCGGAGCCGTGGTCGAAACTGTCGGCCAGGAAGTAGAGCCGATCGCCGAAGACCGTCCAATCGTAGGTTCTCACCGAGGCATCGGGATCGATCGCCGGCGCGAGGTCCTTGACGAGGTAGGGGGCGGCGCCTTCGATCCCCGGCGCCGGGGCCGGCGGCGCGGACGGCGCCGGGCGGGACGGGACTTGGCCGGTGGCGCGCAGCGCGCCGCTCAGAATCAGCGCCGCCAGGACCAGGCAGCGAGCATAGCGATGGACCATGAAGCGAGACATAAGCCCTCCAGTGCATATCTTGGGAAACTCTGCCGGCGCAGCCGCGCTGGTCGTTCGGCGCAGGACGGGTGTCCTCGTCGCGCGGACGTGCGGGCGGCCTGCGGGGCTGGCGGGCCAGCTCGCAGGTCGCGCCGCAGCGGGCTGCCATGGCGCTGCCTCATGGATCAGAGAGGCGGTAAGAGGTTCAATGTCGCCGGTCAGCGCCTGGATCGGGGCGCTCGCAAGCGCATGCATCGAAAACCTCCTTGCCACAGACAGATGCTGTCACTGTAGCA
Source organism: Herpetosiphonaceae bacterium (assembly GCA_036406115.1). GTDB lineage: Bacteria > Chloroflexota > Chloroflexia > Chloroflexales > Herpetosiphonaceae > DASWWB01. The sequence goes on along the minus strand of DASWWB010000539.1, from coordinate 3,678 downwards.
AAGAGGCGGCGCTAAAGTCTCGCAAAATGTAGCCGGAGTGTAGTCGGAGCGTAGTCACAGCTCCAGGAGGAAGGCCAGCACCTCGGGCTCGCGCATGGCGGCGCCGGCGACAATCGCGGCGGACATCGCCGGCTGCCCGAGCTCGCTGGCGGCGCGGGCGAGCAGTTGATCGTACCAGGGCTGCTCGCCGGGGTCGATCGCCGCGGAGTAGAGCTGCCGGTAGCGCGTCACCGCGCCGTAGAGCGTCAGCGCGCGCTCCAGCCGATCCTGATTGGCCTGCCAGTACATGCCCAGCTCAAGCATATGGATGATGGTGTCGGCCGGCTCCATCTCCTGGTACAGCCCGACGCTCTCGCGCAACAACTCCCGCATGGCGTCGACCCTGCCCTGGCGCAGCACCGCGAACGCGAGGTTGATCAGCGTCATGATCGTGCCGACGCGATGGCCGATCTGGTAGCGCGCAGCGCGCCCTTCGGTGAACACCGCCTCGGCCTCGGTGAACCGGTCCAGCCCCATCAGCGCCGACCCCAGGTTGTTCAGCATCATTGCCACGCCCTCGATGTCGCCGATCATCTTGAAGGTCGCCACCGCCTCGCGGTAGCGATCGGCGGCTTCGGCGTGGCGGCCCTCGCGGAAAGCCAGGCCGGCGAGATTCACGACCGAGGCGGCGATCTCGCCCGGATCATCCAGCGTGCGGCGTAGCGCCAGGCTTTCCTCGTAGTGGCGGGCGGCGTCCTCGAACTCGCCCATGTGCGCCGCGACCCGCCCCAGCGAGTTGAGGATGCTGGCGACCCGCCACTGATCGTCGGTCTGGCGGGCGACGGCGAGCGCCTGCTGGAAGATCGCGACGGTGTCCTGGCGGTTGGCCTGGAACAGCGCCATGCTGCCGAGCCCCTGGAGCGCCGAGGCGAGGGTCGCGGGATCGGCGGCGTCGCCCGCTGCGCCGATCGCCCGCTCCAGCCACATCCGGCCCTCGTCGTTGGACTCGCGCAGATACCAGAAGCGCCAGAGCGACGCCGCCAGCGCCAGCGCGCGTTGCCGCTGCCCTGATTCGAGGCTCCAGGCCAGGGCGGCGCGCAGGTTGGGATAGGCCCGCTCCAGCATGTCGCGCCAGCGCAGCTGCCCTTCGGCCAGCAGCTGCTTCTCGGTCGGCTCCGCCAGCCCCAGATAGTAGGCGAGATGCCGGTCGCGCAGCGCCTGCTCCTCGTCGCCGGCGGCCAGCTGCTGGCGCGCGTACTCGCGGATGGTTTCCAGCATGCCGAAGCTGGCGGGATCGTCGCCGGCGTCGATCCGGAAGATGAGATGGTGTTCGAGCAGCAGCTGCAGGCTCTGATTGGCCGCCGCCGCCGGGAGATCGTGGGCGCAGACAGCGAGCATCGCCGCCTCGGTCCAGCCGTCGACCAGCAGGCCCAGGCGGCGGAAGACGAGCTGCTCGCGGGGCGAGAGCAAATCATAGCTCCAGCCGATCGCCGCCAGCAGGGTCTGGTGGCGGGCGTCAGCGTCGCGCGGCCCGTCGGTCAGGAAGGCCAGGCTCTCGCCCAGGCGTGCGAGGATCGCCGCCAGCGAATAGTGGTGGAGCTGGGCGGCGGCCAGTTCGATCGACAGCGGGAGGCCGTCAAGCCGGGCGCAGATGGCGTGGACCAGCGCAATCGTGTCCGGCGTGAGCTCGAAGCCGGGCTGGCTCACGCTCGCGCGATCCGCGAACAGCCGCAGCGCGTCGGTTTGGCTCAGGGTCTCGAACGGCGGCGGCCGGTCCAGCGGCGGGAGGCTGAGCGGCGCCACGGGGATGATCCGCTCCCCGTACAGGCCGAGGCGCACTCTGCTGGTCACCAGGATCGCGAGCTGCGGCGCGAATTGGACCAGCCGCCCCAGCAGCGGCATCGCCGGCAGCAGGTGCTCCGCGTTGTCGATCACCAGGCACATCCGCCGGGGCGCCAGATAGGCTTGGAGCCGCTCGGCCAGATCGCCGCCGTCGGCGAGGAGCTGCAAGGTGCGGGCGATGGTCGGCAGCACCAGCCCGGGATCGGTGATGGTCGTCAGCGACACAAAGGCGACGCCGTGGGCGAACTCGGGCAGGCTGTCCCAGGCGGCCTGGATCGCCAGCCGGGTTTTGCCGATCCCGCCGGAGCCGACCAGCGTGATCAGCCGCCGCACCGGATCTTGCAGCCAGGTCGCGACGAGCGCCACCTCGTGGGCGCGGCCGATCAGCGTGGTGATCGGCATCGGCAAATTGATCGGCGCTGCGGATGCGATCGGCGCCGGCGGCGTGGTGGGCATCCCGGGCACTGACAGCGCCGCCAGATGGGCCGCCAGCGCATCGCGCAGCCGCCGCAGCGCTTTCTGGAACGTCACCCGGTGCATGTTGAGCCGCGCCGCGTATTGGATGTTCGTCAGCCCCGGCTCGGCGAGGAGCAGATCAAGCACCTGGCGCTCGCGCTCCGGCAGCGGCAGCGCGCTCAGCTGCGCGTAGACCTCCTCGAGGCCGCCTTGGGCGATAATCCAGGTTCGCCACGGCTCGGCCGCCAGCAGCTCATGGGGGCTGTCGATCAGCGATTGGATGGCCTCGGGTGTCCACGAGAGCGACATATCAGGGTTTCCTTGCCGAGGGGCGCGAATAAACGACACCAGCCACAGCCGGCGCGCCGCCTATCCTACCACCGCCGTCAATCCCGCGCGCCGCTCCTCTGCATGGGCCTCGGTTTGTCCAGGCGCAGGTCCGGATGGGGAAGAATGCGGGTTGCCAGGGCGCATGCGCCGCTAGGCCCGAGGATATGCGCCGGCCAGGCCATGAGCCGACGTGGGATGGGAGCTACGCTGGCCCATCGACCCATCCCCGCGCCGCACACTCATGGCAAAAGATGCGCGCGTTGGCGATCGGCAGATACGCGGTTCCCTGGCAAGCGGGACAGACGATCCCGGTTGGCGGACGCAGGGGCAGAAAGGTCCGGAATTCGGGCAGTTGGAAGCACTCCGCCGCGCGGATCAATGTCGCGTGGCTCTGCAAGGGATCGGCGGTTTCCGTCGCTGGCTGGTCATCGTCTGCGATCAAGACCCGGCCGTCGCTGGTCAGGTAGTAGGAGACCCAGAGGCTTCCAAAGACATACACGGCATCGGGCGGGAGCAGATGGGCGATATGCTGGGCTTGCTCCGCGCGGATCGCTGCCAAGCGAGCGCGGAGCTGGGGCGGAAAGGGGAAGGCCATGTCTCCTCCAAGAGCGCGCGGTGTCTGCGCAACCGCTGGCAGCCGGCAGCCGGTTTCAGGCTGCCGCTGGCGGCGCCGGACGCGGGCCAGGTCTAGGGGCTAATAGTAGTAGCAGTGGTAGGACAGGCCAGAGCATTCGTCGCGTGAGGGCGGATCAACGAGCCAGATGAGCCCCGCGATCAGCAGCAGCACCCCGAAGAGGAGGAGAACGCCGCGCCAGGTGTGCAAGAGATGGGGTGGCGGCAGTTTCTGGTAAGGGATGTGTGGTGTTCGGTCCATGGCTGGTCCTTCAACATGACGGCTAGCATCCAGACGGGAACCGCCGCCGGTCGGTTCCCTGAAGCCCGGAGCCTGTCACGACAGCGCGTTCGGTTGCCGGCGCGGGAGCGAGCTGGTCGAACTCACATCCCGGCCGGTCGATAGTGGGATGGCGCAATCGATCCAGCTGATCCTAGCGTCACGTCCTCAATCGCATT
>DASWWB010000538.1:0-7487 GCA_036406115.1 Herpetosiphonaceae bacterium | reverse complement strand
CCCCAGCTTGCGTCGCTGGCGAAGTTGGCGGGGCTGTCCCAGGCGCGGATGCCGGTGTTGTCGGCCATCCAAACCTCGCTGTTGATGTGGCGGATGAAGCGGCCGGTCTCGTTGATCGATTCAAACGAGACGCCGGCGCCCGACAGGCCCGGCGCCGCGCAGAAGGTTGCGTCGCTGGCGAACAGGGCGGTGCCGTTGTTCGGGGCCAGCCGCAGGCGGAAATCGGCGTGGCGCAGGTCTTGGCCGGGGAAGTTGCGGGCCTCGAACGAGTAGCAGCTCGCGTCGGCCAGGCCGGGCACGATGCGGAAAGTGGCGTCCTGCTTGAGGACCGCGCTTGAGCCGCCGTCGACGACCTCGGTGCGGGCCAGGCTGTCGATGTGGCGCAGGTAGCGGTTGGTCAGCCCGGCGTTGGTCACCTGGAAGGATTGATACTGGTTGAGCGGCAGATCGACGCTGGAGCGCCACCAGGGCGTCAGCGGGGCGAAAGTCGCGTCCTGGCGGAACAGCTGGCTGTTCCGGAACGGATCCAGCCACAGCTCGCCGCCGCGGTGGCGGATGTAGTGGCCGGCCAGGTTTTTGGATTCGAGCGAGACGTTGCCGGAGCCGTCAAGCCCGTCGCGGGCGCAGAAGGTCGCGTCTTGGTTGAAGACCGCCGAGCCGTCGCGGGCGTCGCTGCGGATGCGGAAGTTGAAGTGGCGCAGGTAGCGGTTGGGATCGTTGCGCGAGACGAACGAATAGCAGTTCGCGTCGGCCAATCCTGCCACGACGCGGAAGGTAGCGTCGCGCTTGAGGCCGCCGGCGCTGGCGGCGCCGACGCTTTCGGTGTAGGCCAGGCCGTTCGCCTCGCGGGCGAAGCGATCGGTGTAGCCCGGCGTGACGACCTGGAGCGAGCGGAGCTGGCCCGGCGCCAGCGCGCCCCGGCTGTTGATCTGGCGCGAGTCGGCGATCAGGCGGCTGTGGGCGGCGCGGACCTGGGCCGCGTCGACTTTGAGCACCGCCCGGTCGTAGGTCAGCAGGCCGTTGATCTCGCCCTCGACGTCGACGATCTCGGTGTAGACCGCCGCGCTCAGGCCGGGGCTGTGCATCAGGTTTTGCACGCCCTGCATCAGGCCGACGTATTTGCTCGTCAGCTCGGCGGAGCTGCCCAGCTCCTGGTAGCTAAAGTAGGGGCCGGTGGCGCTCCACATATGGCCAGGCGTGCGCAGACCGTAGCCGCCGAACTCGCCCAGCACGGCGGCGCGGGTCGCGCTCGGCGCCGGCGAGCCCGGTCCGACGTAGACGTGCCAGTCGGCGACGTCGCCGTTGCCGCCGTCCACCGAGCCGCAGCAGTTGATGCCGCTCATATTGTTGACCAGGCGGCTCGAATCCCAGCCCTTGACCAGGCTGGCGAGCCGGGCCTGGTCGTACTGGCCCCAGCCCTCGTTCTGCACCACCCACATCACCACCGAGGGCGAGGAGCGGTGCTCGTCGATCATCTCGCGCAGCTCGATCTCGAACTGGGTCCGGGCCGAGGCCGTCGGCACGCGGTCGTTGTCCATCAGCGGCATGTCCTGCCAGACCAGCAGGCCCAGCCGGTCGGCCCAGTAGAACCAGCGCTGCGGCTCGACCTTGATGTGCTTGCGGATCATGTTGAAGCCCAGGTCTTTGTGCTGCTGGATGTCGAAGCGCAGCGCGGCGTCGGTCGGCGCGGTGAAGATGCCGTCGGGCCAGTAGCCCTGGTCCAGCGTGCCGACCTGGAAGACGAACTGGCCGTTGAGCACCGGCCGCAGCGCGCCGCCGACGACCTTGAGCCCGATCGTGCGCATGCCGAAGTAGCTGCCGACGCTGTCGACGGTCGTCGCGCCGCTGACCAGCGCGACCTGGAGGTCGTAGAGGAACGGATCGTCGGGCGACCAGAGCCGAGGGTTCGGCACCGGCAGGCTGATCTCGGCGCCGGCCGAGCCGGTCGCCGTGCCGACAGGCGTGCCGTTGGCGCTGGCTGTCACCCGCACCGTCTGGCCGTTGATGCCGGTGCCCTGGACCGTGATCCGCAGCCGCTGGCCGGTCGGGTCAGGCGTCATGTCGAGGCGGGTGATGCGGGCCGCCGGCGTCGGCTCCAGCCAGACCGTCTGCCAGATGCCCGAGGCAGCGGTGTAGAAAATGCCGCCCGGCGCGCTGCGCTGCTTGCCGATCGGCTGGCCGCCGGCGTCGGTCGGGTCGTAGACGCCCACGATCAGCTCGTTGGCGCCGCCGTTGAGCCGGTCAGTGATGTCGAACGAGAAGCTGTCGAAGCCGCCCTGGTGCGCGCCGACCTGGACGCCGTTGACATACACCGTCGCCTGCCAGTCCACGGCGCCGAAATTGAGCTGGACCCGGCGGCCGGACCAGCCGGCGGGCACCGTGAAGGTCCGGCGATACCACATCCGGTCCTGGTGGCGCTGGATGCCCGAGAGGCCGGACTCGATCGGGAAGGGCACGAGGATCGATTCGGACAGCGTCTGGCCGACGGGCGGCGCCTGGCCGGCGGCGGCGTTGCCGAACTGCCACTCGCCGTTCAGATTGAGCCAATCGGGCCGGGTGAGCTGCGGGCGCGGATACTCGGGCAGGGCGTTGGACGGCGAGACCTGGGAGGTCCAGGGCGTGCTGAGCGGCGGCGGCTTGGGCTGCCAGGCGGCCAGGACGGGCTTGGCGCGGCCGAGGAAGCTGCCGGACGCGATGGCCAGCAGGGCGCAGGCGAGCGCCAGCATGCGGGCGGCGGACCGTTTCATGGAGACTCCTTTCGCGGGTCCCGGACATCGCGCCGGCAGCCGGCCCCATCCATGGGCATGCGCTTTCCTGATTCGATGCCGGAAAAGAAGAGCGGAGCGGCGGAAACGAGGCTTGATGGCTCGCCTGGAGCGTATCACGGGCTGAGCGGCGCTACCGGACGCCAATCCGGCGTGAAACGGGCGCAATTCGGGCGCTGGGTTTGCGGTATCGGTTTCAGGAGCGGGATAGGCTCATCATTGCTCCAAACGCGGCGCCGCACGGAGATCATCCATGCGGCGCCGCGCAATCCTTCCCTAACCCCTGATCCCCGGCCTCACGGCTCGTCAGCCCGGGCCAGGCGGTTTTGCAGCAGCACCACGGCGAGCAGGAAGCCGCCCCGGATCACCGACTGCCAGTAGAAATTAAGGCTGATCGTGCCCCGGCTGTTCTCGAAGTTGAGGATGTTGAAGATCAGGCCCAGCAGCAGCACGCCGGCCAGCGTCGACCAGACCGAGCCGATGCCGCCGCTGAGCAGCGTGCCGCCGACCACCACCGAGGCGATCGCCGCCAGCTCCCAGCCCGAGCCCTCGGTCGGCTGGCCGGAGCCGTAGCGCGCCGCCAGGATCGCGCCCGCTAGCGCCGCCAGCATCCCGCTCAGCGCGTAGACGCCAAGCTTGATCCGGCGCACCGGCAGTCCCATCAGCCTGGCGGCCTCCTCGTTGCCGCCGACAGCCAGGGCGTGGCGGCCGAACGCGGTGTGGCCGAGCAGCAGCGCGCCGCCGGCGTAGAGCGCGCCGGTCAGCAGCGCCGGCAGCGGCAGGCCCCACAGCGGCAGCTGGCCCAGCGCCTTGAAATCGCTGGTGTAGGAGATGGCGACCGACGTATTGTTGGCCAGCATCAGGGCCGCGCCGCGCGCCGCAAGCAGCATCGCCAGGGTGACGATGAAGGGCGCGATCCGGCCGTAGGCGATCAGCCAGCCGTTGAGCAGGCCGATCAGCAGGCCGGCGGCCAGCGCCGCCAGCAGCCCCGGCAGCAGGCCGTAGCCGCTGGCCTTCGCCGCGATGACGCTGGCCAGCGCCGCCACCGAGCCGACCGAAAGATCGATCCCGCCCGACACGATCACAAAGGTCATGCCGAGCGCCAGCAGGCCGAACATCGCGTTGTAGCCCAGCACGTCGGCGATGTTGGTCGCCGACAGGAAATGATCGTAGCGCAGGGCGCCGAAGCCGACCAGCGCCAGCAGGGCCAGCGCCACGCCCTGGCGCTGCAACAGACTGGCGAGCCGCATGCGCCGGCCCGACTGGGCGGCTGCTGTCACCGAAGCCATGGCGCGCTCCTTTGTCTGCCCGGTTGTGTCCGACAGGGGACGGGGGATCGGGGATCGGGGATCGGGGATTGGCGCCGCTGTGCCCGTCCAGCCCCCAGTCCCCAGTCCCCAGTCCCCAAACGCTGATTCGTTCGCACATGCATAAGCCATCCCCCCTAGGCCTGCGGCTGGCGCTGGACGGCCACCGCCAGGACGATGATGCCCGCCTTGATCACCAGCGCGGCCGCGTCGGGGATGCCGTGGGCCAGCAGCGTGTAGCGGATCAGCTGCATCATCAGCGCGCCGACAAAGGTGCCGACCACCACCGCCCGCCCGCCGTTGAGGCTGGTGCCGCCCACCGCCACCGCCGCGATCGCGTCTAGCTCCATGTTCAGGCCGATCTGATTGGCGTCGGCCGAGGCGTTGATCGCGATCACAATCAATCCCGCCAGCCCCGCCAGCGCCCCGCTCGCGGCGTAGACCGCCAGCTTGACCCGCCGGATCGGCACGCCCGCCAGCCGCGCCGCCTCCTCGTTGCCGCCCACCGCCAGGATTTGGCGCCCAGCAGCCGTGGCGCCCATCACCCAGGCCGCCAGCCCCACCACCGCCAGCATCAGCAGCACCTGAGCGCGGACGCCGAGGACGCTGCCCTGGCCGATGAACTGGAAGGCCGGGTTCTTGAAGGTCACGAGGTTGCCCCTGGTGAGCGCCTGGGCGATGCCGCGCCCGGCGATCAGGACGATCAGCGTGGCGATGAAGGGCTGGATTTTGCCGTAGGTCACGAGCGCCCCGTTGAACAGGCCGACGCCGCCCGCCGCCAGCACCGGCAGCACGAACGCCAGCGTCACGCCGATCAGCGGCACCGAGAGCGGCCCGCTGGTCGGCGTGAACAGCATCGGCGCCAGCACGCCGCTGAAGGCCATCAGCGCCCCGACCGATAGATCGATGCCGCCGGTCGCCACGACCAGGGTCATGCCGACGGCGACGATCACGATCGTGCTGACCTGGGTCAGGTTGACGCGCAGGGTTTGCTGAGTCAGGAAATTGGGCGTCCAGAGCGCGTTGTAGAGCGTGATCAGCAGCAGCATCGCCGCCGCGCCGTAGGTCCGGCCGAGGCGGAGCGTGCGCTGGCCCAGGCTGCGCCAGCCTCCCTGGCGCTGGCGAATCGCGTTCCCTAGCTCAGCCATGGCTCAGCTCCTCCCCGCGCCGCTGGCCGTCGGCCATCGCCGCCATAATCCGCTCAGTGCTGATCTCCCCCGGCGCCAGGCTGGCCACGCCCTGGCCGTCGCGCAGCACCGTCACCCGGTCGCTGGCGGCGATCAGCTCCTCCAGCTCCGAGGCGATCAGGACCACGCCCAGCCCCGCCTCCGCCAGCTCGCCGATCAGCCGCTGGATCTCGCCCTTCGCGCCGATATCGATGCCGCGCGTCGGCTCGTCGAGGATCAGCAGCCGGGGGTTGAGGCAGAGCCAGCGCGCCAGCAGCACTTTTTGCTGGTTGCCGCCGGACAGCTCGCGGATCGGCTGGTCGGCGCTGGCGGCCTTGATGCCCAGCCGGGCGATGAACTGCTCGACGATCGCCTGCTGGCGCTCGCGGGCGATCACGCCGCCCCTGGTCAGCGCCGGCAGCAGGGCCAGCGTCAGGTTGTCGCGCACCGACATCTCGGGGATGATGCCCTCGCGCTTGCGGTCCTCGGCGCAAAAGCCGATGCCGCGCTTGATCGCGTCGGCGGGCTCGCGGAGCCGGATGCGCTCGCCGCGCACCAGCAGCTCGCCGCCGTCGGCGGTGTCGGCGCCGAACAGCAGCCGGGCGACCTCGCTCCGGCCCGAGCCGAGCAGCCCGGCTAGCCCGACGATCTCGCCGGCCCGCACCTCCAGGTCCACGCCGCGCACCGCCCGGCCCCTGCTGAGGCCGGCGGCGCTGAGCAGCGGCCGGCTGTCGCCCCGGGCCTCGGTGCCGGCGATGGCGTGCGTCCCCGCCGCCTGGCCGCTGGCCGCCGGGCCGAGCATCTGCGCGACCAGCTCCAGCCTGGGCGTGGCCGCCAGCTCCTGGCTGGCGACGGTCCGCCCGTCGCGCATCACCGTCACCCGCTCGCAGACCGCGTACAGCTCGTCGAGCCGGTGGCTGACGAAGATGATCGACACGCCGTCGGCCTGGAGCTGGCGCATCACGCCGAACAGCGTGGCGACCTCGGCCTCGTCGAGCGAGGAGGTCGGCTCGTCCATCACCACCAGCTTGCTCTGGCAGGAGACGGCCCGCGCCACCGCGACCATCTGCTGGATGGCGATGTTGAAGCGCATCAGCGGCTGGGTCACGTCGATCGCCAGGCCGAAGCGCTCCAGCAGCCCGGCCGCCTCGCGGTTCATCCGCGCCCAGTGGACCAGGCCCCAGCGGCGCGGCTCGCGGCCGAGGAAAATATTCTCGCTGACGCTGCGGAAGGGGATCAGATTGATTTCCTGGTAGATCGTGCTGATGCCGCCGCGCTGGGCCTGGTGGGGCGAGGCGAAATCGACCGGGGCGCCGTCGAAGACAATCTGGCCGCCGCTCCGGCGGTAGGCGCCGCCCAGGATCTTGAGCAGAGTCGATTTGCCGGCGCCGTTCTGGCCGATCAGGGCGTGGATCTCGCCGCGGCCGACCGCGAGGGCGGCGTTTTGCAGGGCCGCGACGCCCGGGAAGGTTTTCGTGATGCGCTCCATCCGGAGCAGCGGCTCGGTCTGGCTCACAAGGCACCTCGCGTTCAAACGCGGAAGCCGGGCGGCGCGCTGGGTCGGGCGCGCCGCCCGGCGCCGGCGGGTCGCCCCGCCGGCGGAGGCTTAATAGGCGGTTTTGATCGCCTCGGCGGCGTTGGCGCTGTCGTAGAAGTTGTCAGGGTTGATGATCTGCGGGGCGATCGTCTCGCCGGCGGCGTATTTCTCCATCACCTCCAGCGCGGTCGGGCCGAAGCGCGGGTTGCACTCGACCGAGGCGCCGAGCTTGCCGTCGATGATCGCCTGGAGCGCGTCCTTGCTGCCGTCGATCGAGACAATGATCACGTCCTTGCCAGGCGTCTTGCCGGCGGCCTCCAGTGCGGCGATCGCGCCGAGCGCCATCTCGTCGTTGTGGGCGTAGACCGCCGTCACGTCGGGATGGGCCTGGAGCAGGGTCTCCATCACCTGGCGGCCCTCGTTGCGGGTGAAGTTGCCGGTCTGGGCGGCCAGGATCTGCATCCCGGCCTGGCCGGCGATCGCGTCGTGGAAGCCTTTTTTGCGGTCGTTGGCCGGCGAGGAGCCGGTCGTGCCCTCCAGCTCGATGATCTTGGCGGTGCCGCCCGTGGTCTTGATCAGCCACTCGGCGGCGCGCTTGCCCTCGTCGACGAAGTTGGAGCCGATGAAGGTGACATAATCCTGGCCGGGCTTGGCGATGTTCTGGTCGACGTTGCGGTCGAGCAGCACCACCGGGATGCCGGCCTCGCGGGCC
>DASWWB010000537.1:0-9698 GCA_036406115.1 Herpetosiphonaceae bacterium | reverse complement strand
GGCGACAGAACCCATCGCGCCATCCTCGGCGGCGGGCGGCTGAGCAGCCTCAGCGAGGGCGGGGTCGATGGGCTCAGCGGCGGCGCGGAGGCCGATCGCGCCATCGTCGGCGGGCGCTGCATCGATCGGCTCAGCGGCGGCGTCAAGCTCAACGCTGCTTTCCGCCAACTCCCGATCCCCAGTCCCCAGTCCCCAGTCCCCAGTTCCCAGTTCCCCAAATCGCCCAAGCTCCGCCAGCACCAGCGCCCGGATCGCCTCGGCGTGAGCGCGGGCCTCGGCGGGCGCCAGGGCGGCGCGCAGGGCGGCGCCATGGCCGGCAAGCTCGCGGGTCCACGCATCGGATGCGAGCTGATCGTCCTCGGGCGGCGGGGGCAGCGGAATAGCGGCGGTTGGCGTGTCCATAGGCTTGAGGCGGCGGAGCAGCAGGCGGCTGCCCAGAAACGCAAGCAGCCCGAGGACGCATCCCCCGGCTGCTTGCTTGGGCCGCAATCCCTTCATCAGGCGGTTTCTGGCACCCGCGATTTGATCTCGATCCGCTCCAGGCCGACGCGGTTGAACATGATCTTGCGCTTGAGGGCCTGGATGTTCTCGGTGTTGAGGACGCCCTTGGGGCAATCCGAGGTGCAGTTGAAGATCGTGTGGCAGCGCCAGACGCCGGTCTCGGTGCCGACGAGATCGAGGCGGGCGGCGTCGGCGCTGTCGCGGGTGTCGGCGACGAAGCGATAGGCCCGGGTCAGGGCGGCGGGGCCGTAGTACTCGCCATTCGTCCACTGGACCGGGCAGGACGACGTGCAGCAGGCGCACATGATGCAGAGCGTCGCATTGTCGATCGCCTGGTAGTCGGCGGGGCTTTGGAGGCGCTCGCCCTGCTCCGGCGGCGGCGTGTCGGTGATCAGGTAGGGCATCATGACCGCATCTTTGGCGAAGAACGGGTCCCAGTCCACGATCAGATCGCGCAGCACGGGGAAGCCGGGCAGCGGGCTGACCGAAATCTCGGAGCTGTGGAGGTCTTTGATGCGGGTGTTGCAGGCCAGGCGATTGCGGCCGTTGATCAGCATGCCGCAGGAGCCGCAGATCGCCGAGCGGCAGGAGCGGCGGAAGCCGACCGTGCCGTCCTGGTACCATTTGATCTGGTTGAGGCCGTCCAGCACCGTCATTCCCTCGTCGACCGTGATCGTGTAGACCTGGTAGCGCGGGGTGACATCCACCTCGGCGTCATAGCGATGAACGCGAAATCGAACTTCCATGAGCTATCTCCCATCGCGCGCGGCGCGCGCCGTGATTTAGTATTTGCGCTCTTCGGGCTGGAAGCGCACGCCCTCGGCCTCGTAGCGGACGGCCTTGTACTCCAGGCGCGGCGTGCCGTCGGCCTGGCGGTAGGCCAGCGTGTGCTTCATCCAGCCGGCGTCGTCGCGGGACGGGAAATCGCGGCGGGCGTGGGCGCCGCGGCTTTCCTCGCGGGCCAGGGCGCCGGCGACGATCGTCTCGCTGAACTCCAGCTTGTGGCTCAGCTCCAGGGCTTCGATCAGCTCGGTGTTGAAGCGCTTGCCCTTGTCATCGAGCGCCACGCGGCTGAAGCGCTCGCGCAGATCGTGGATAATCCCGACCTGCTGCGCGAGCTTGCCGGCCTCGCGGAAGACGCCGGCGTTGCCCATCATCGTGGCCTGAAGCTCGGCGCGGATATCGGCGGCGTTCTCTGCGCCAGTCTGGCCCAGCAGGCCGCTGACCTCGGCGCGGGCGGCGTCGAGGGCGCCGGCGCTGGCCGGCAGCAGCTCGGGCTTCTCGCTGTTGAGGAAGTCGGCGATGGCGGCGCCGGTGCGGCGGCCGAAGACCGTCGCCTCCAGCAGCGAGTTGGTGCCGAGGCGATTGGCGCCGTGGACCGAGACGCAGGCGCACTCGCCGGCGGCGTAGAAGCCGCGCACGACCTTGTTCTCGCCGGCCAGCACCCGGCCGTTGACATCGGTCGGGATGCCGCCCATCGAATAGTGGGCGGTCGGCTGGATCGGCACCGGCTCGTCCAGCGGATCGATGCCGAGGTAGTCGCGGGCCAGCTCGGTGATCTGCGGCAGCTTCTCGTTAAGTTTCTTGGCGCCCAGGTGGCGCAGATCGAGCAGCACATAGTCCTTGTTGGGACCGGCGCCGCGGCCGGCCTCGATCTCCTCGTAGATCGAGCGGCTGACGAGGTCGCGCGGGGCCAGCTCCATGCGGCCGGGGGCGTAGCGCTGCATGAAGCGCTCGCCGTTGCCGTTGAGCAGGTAGCCGCCCTCGCCGCGGGCGCCCTCGCTCATCAGGATGCCGTGCTGGTAGAGGCCGGTGGGATGGAACTGGACGAACTCCATATCCTCCAGCGGCAACCCGGCGCGATAGGCGGCGGTGATGCCGTCGCCGGTCGAGGAGTAAGCGTTGGAGGTGATCTTGAAGGCCCGGCCGTAGCCGCCGGTGCCGAACATCGTCACCTTGCTGTTGACGACCTCCAGCTCGCCGGTGCGGATGTCCAGCACCGTGACGCCGCGGCAGACATTGTCCTCGACCACCAGGCCGAGCATGTACCACTCGGGATACACCTTGATCCCGTAGCGCACGATCTCGCCGTAGAGCGTGTGGAGGATGGCGTGGCCGGTGCGGTCGGCGGCGTAGCAGGCGCGCGGGTTAGTGTGGCCGCCGAAGGGCCGCTGGGCGATGCGGCCGTCGCTGGTGCGGCTGAACGGCACGCCCATGTGCTCCAATTCATAGAGCGTCGGCACGGCGTCCTGGCAGAGCAGGGCGATCGCGTCCTGGTCGCCGAGGAAATCGGAGCCCTTGACCGTGTCGTACATATGGGTTTCCCAGCTGTCGGCCTCGGCGTTGCGGCCCTTGGAGGCGACGAGGTTTTTCTCCCCGTCATACATCACATTGCCGAGCGAGGCGGCGATGCCGCCCTGGGCCGCGCCCGAGTGGGAGCGGGTCGGGTAAACTTTGCTGACGATGGCCAGATCGGTGGCGGGCGCCTTGCGCTTAATCTCAATCGCGCAACGCATGCCTGCCAGGCCGCTGCCCACAATCACAACATCGTGTTGAATCACACATCACTCCTTATTTCGCCGAGCAGCGCTAAACCGTCGTATTGGCCAGGGTCCAAAGCACCCAGGCTCCATAGCCCGAAAAGCCGATCGCGATGATCGCCAGGATCACGCTGCCGATAATCCGCAGCGCGCGATTGGTCGTCAGATCGTAGAGCACGTTGCGCACGCCGTTCATGCCGTGGAACAGCGAGCAGATAATCAACAGCGAATCATTGAGCGCATAGAGGATGGGATACAGGCTGAAGCGCTGGTTGACGAGCTGGAACGTGATCGGCGTCGTCTCGTCGAGCCGGGCGAAATGATTGAAATACATGTGGACGCCAAGGAACACGATCAGGCCGTAGGCGGTGATACGCTGAAAAACCCACGGCCAGGTGCCGCTGCGCAGCGACACGCGCACGGGCTGCGGCGTCCTGGTGACACTTGTGATCTCGCGCTGTGCCATTGTCTATCCTTTCGGCTACGACGCCGCTATGTTCGTCACAACTTTGATAAAGACCATCAGGAAAATCGCCAGCGTCAGCAGCAGCGAAATCCAGAACAGCGATTTTTGGTACTTGATGCCCACGCCGGCGTCGAACATCAGGATGCGGATGCCATTGAAGGCGTGGAACAGGACCGCCGCCACCAGCAGCGCGTCCATGATTTTCCAGAACGGCGTGTCGAACACCGCCATCGCTTCGTTGAACGAAGTGGCGCCGCCGCGGGTGACCGCGCCGATATCGATGATATGGATCAGCAAGTAGCCGGCCAGGGCCAGGCCCGAGATTCGGTGCAGGATGTGGGCCAGGTGGCCGACACCGGTGCGATAGCGGTCAAGCATCGTGCGAGATGACACCAAGCGCCTCCTTATGCTTTCGAGAGATCGGCGTGGGCGTTGATTTCCTGCAACGCTGCCACGAATTGGGCGTTTTCGTCTTCGGTGTTATAGAAAAAGGGCGAGACCCGGACATAGCCGGGCCGGTAATCGACGATAATGTTTCGCTCGGCCAGGGCTTTGACGACCGGCCCCGGGTCGGCTGCGCGGATCATCACGATGCCGGCGTGGTTGGCGGGATCGGCGGGCATTTTCAGCTCGCAGCCGATCGCCCGCAGCCGCTCCGCCAGATCGGCGACCAGCTCCAGCTCGCGGGCGCGGATGGCCTCGACGCCGTGCTCCAAGATGATCTGCATGCCGGCGTGGGCGGCGTAGACCGCCGAGATCGAGGGCGTGCCGATCTCGAAGCGCTGGGCGCTGGCGGCGAAGGCGAAGCGCTCGGGATCGAAATCGAACTGGCGCTCGTGGCCGAACCAGCCGGCCAGGGTCGGCTTGAGCTGGGGGATGAGCTCCGGGCGCACGTACATCTCGACGATCCCGGTGCCGCCCAGCAGCCACTTGAGGCCGCCGGTCAGATAGACATCGAGATCGGCGGCGCCGACATCGACCGGCACCTGGCCGGCGGCCTGGTAGCCGTCGATCAGCGCCAGGGCGCCCTTGGCGTGGGCGAGGCGGGCGATCTCGGCGACCGGCTGGATGAAGCCGCTGGTGAAAAAGACATGCGAAGTCGCGACCAGGGCGGTGCGCTCGTCGATCGCCGCAGCGTAGCGCTCCAGCGGCACGCTGATCCCGTCGTCCGAGGGCAGGATGACTACCTCGACCTCGGGCCGGGCCAGCCATTGGTAGGTGATCTGGGGGAAATCGAGGGCGGTCGTGACGACCTTGGGGCGTTTGGCATAGTCCAGCGCGCTGGCGACGCTGGCCAGGGCCACGCCGGCGCTGGGGGCCAGGGCGACCGAGCCGGCGGGGGCGTTGAACAGCCGCTCGCTGGCCGAGCGCAGCGCGGCGCACTCGCCGAGCCAGATCCGGTACCAGGCCGAGGCGCCGTACTCCTCCCAGAGATCCAGGTGGCGGGTGACGGCGGCGCGGACGCGGGTGCTCAGCGCGCCGAGCGAGCAGGTGTTGAGGAAAATCTTGCGACCCAGGGTTGGAAATTCGGCGCGGCTGTCGGCCCAATTGCGCGCTGGAGTTGCGTCCATGCAAACCTCAAGCTCAAAGCCCGACCACCCTCGGCGGCTGGAAGCGCGGGATTCGGTCGAGCATGGCGTGCGAGCACTGTGAAACAGTGTGAATTATAGCGCAGATCAATTTCTATGTCGAATTGAGGCAAAAACGCGCAGCGGCGAAGCCTGGGCTCCGCCGCTGCAAGATTCGAACCGGGGCGGCCGGGGGTTTATTCGCCGGCCTGGTGCATCAGCCAGCCGCCGGCGGTCATGGCGCCGAGCGCGAGGACCACCAGGTAGAAGCCGAGGCCGAAGCCGTAGTCGATGTCGGTGCCGAAGGCCGACTGGTCGGCGGGCTTGGTGATGAGGGCGCCCAGCAGCGCGAAGACCAGCGCGCCGCCGGCCCCGGCCAGGGCGATCATCCCCTCGCGGTAGGGCAGCTTGACGAAGTCGCTGAGGCGCTTGCCGAACAGCGGCAGCGCGAAGCCGACCAAGGTCGCCAGCAGCAGGAAGAAGCCGAGGATCGGCAGGCCGCCGAGGCCGGAGCCGCCGGAGACCGAGCCGCCGCCGAAGGTGTTGACGGTGTACCAGGGCAGGAAGTAGGCGATGAAGGCCACCGCGCCGGCCCCGAGCAACACCTGGCGGCCCATCGAGAAGCGCTTGAAACCCGCCGCCAGATCGTTGGCGGACGGCGCGTTGGACGGACCGCCCTGGGGCGGCTGGTACTGCGGCGGCTGCTGGTATTGCGGCGGCTGCTGGTACTGCGGCGGCTGCTGCGGCTGCTGGTAGCCTTGCTGCTGGTTGGGATCGTTTGGCGGACCGTAGCTCATGGAAACCTCCCTGCGTGAAACGCTTCGGTTGCTCCAGACACAGGCCATTCAAGGTGGGCGGCGCGCGGGTGCGATGCGCAGCGCTGGCGGCGAGGAAATGACACTGCGACTTTACACCAGCGGGGGATCGGCGTCAACTGCGGGGGAGCTATGGGCTGTCGGCTATCGGCTATCGGGGCGGGGCTTCGGGGCATGGTCGTAGCTCCGGCAAGTCCAACACACCCCGGAGCCGGGCCTGACAGCCCATAGCCGACAGCCCATAGCCCGCCCTATCGTATGATGGGCCTGCACGCGCCGGCGACGATGCCGGGCGGAAACGGAGGATGTATGCGACTGGCACAGAAGGTGGCGATTGTCACAGGGGCGGCGCAGGGGCTGGGCGCCGCCATGGCCTGGCGTTTCGCGCAGGAGGACGCGCGGGTGCTGCTGGTGGACGTGCGCGAGCAGGAGGCGGCGGCGACCGCCGCCGAAATCCGCGACTTGGGCGGCGAGGCGCTCGGCGTCGGCGCCGACGTGGCCGACGCCGACGCCATGGCCCGGGTCGTCGAGCGCGCAACCGCTGAGTGGGGCCGGCTCGATATCATCGTCAACAACGCCGGCATCAACCGCGACGCGACCCTGCTGAAGATGACCCCGCTCCAGTGGCAGGAGGTGATCAATGTCAATCTGACCGGCTGCTTCAACGGCTGCCAGGCGGCGGCCAGGGCCTTCGCCCAGCAGAGCGGCGGCGGGCGGATCATCAATGTCTCCTCCCGGGCCTATCTCGGCAACTACGGCCAGACCAACTACAGCGCCTCCAAGGCCGGCGTGGTCGGCCTGACCCGCACCCTGGCGCTGGAGCTAGCCCGCTACGGCGTGACCGTCAACGCCATCGCCCCCGGCTTCATCGACACCGAGATGACCCAGGGCGTGCCCGCCGAGGTGCGCGAGAAGGTCGTCAGCGCCATCCCGTTGCGGCGCATGGGCTCGCCGGAGGAGGTCGCCAACGTCGCGCTGTTCCTGGCCTCCGATGAGTCAAGCTACGTCACCGGCCAGACGCTGATCGTCTGCGGCGGGCGCTCGCTGGGCATGGCGCCGGCCTAAAAAAAGAGACGGGACGCTTCTGCCCAAGAAGCGCCCCGCCACCCCCGGTGTGCCCTGTGAAGGAGTTCCGCCGCCGCGATCGTCCCCGCGCCGCTGCGGCGTCTACCTAGATAACGCCAGGGCCGCCGGTTTGTTATGGCCGTCGCGCCGAATTACTCGGCGTTGTCGATCTGGGCGCGCTGGAGGCCGCCGCTGTAGTCGACGTACAGCGATTTCCACTCGCTGTAGGTGTCCAGCACCTGCTGGCCGCCCTCGCGCTTGCCGTTGCCGGTGCCCTTGGTGCCGCCGAACGGCAGGTGGATCTCGGCGCCGATCGTCGGGGCGTTGACGTAGACGATGCCGGTGTAGAGATCGCGCATGGCCACGAAGGCCTTGTTGACATCGCGGGTGTAGATCGCCGAGGACAGGCCGTACGGCACGTCGTTGGCCACCGCGATCGCCTCGTCAAGGCTGTCGACCGGCAGCACCGAGACGACGGGGCCGAAGATCTCCTCCTGGGCGATGCGCATGTTGCGCTTGACGTTGGTGAAGATCGTCGGCTGGTGAAAGTAGCCGTGGCCCAGGTCACCGTCGCTCAGGCGCGAGCCGCCCAGCGCCAGCTCGGCGCCCTCGTCGCGGCCGATGCCGACGTACTTCATCACGGTGTCGAGCTGGCCCTGGTTGATCGACGGGCCCATCTGCATCCCGTCGACCAGGCCGTTGCCGACCCGGATGTCGCGGGCGCCGGCAGTGATCCGCTCGACCAGCTCGTCGGCGATCTTGCGATGGGCGATGATCCGCGAGGTGGCGGTGCAGCGCTGGCCGGTCGTGCCGAAGGCGCCCCAGACCGCGCCGGCGATCACCAGGTCGAGGTCGGCGTCGTCCATCACGATCATCGGGTTCTTGCCGCCCATCTCCAGCGACAGGTGCTTGAACTGCTCGGCGCAGAGCTTGGAGACATGTTTGCCGACCTCGGTCGAGCCGGTGAAGGAGACGACCTTGACGTCGGGATGGACCACCAGCGGCTCGCCGGCGCTCGGGCCGAAGCCGGCGACGATGTTGACCACGCCCGGCGGCAGGCCGGCGTCAATCAAGCACTGGACGAAGTTGTAGGTCGAGAGCGGCGTGTCCTCGGCCGGCTTGATCACCACGGTGTTGCCGCAGATCAGCGCCGGGAAGATTTTCCAGGACGGGATGGCCATCGGGAAGTTCCAGGGCGTGATCAGGCCGCAGACGCCGAGCGGCTGGCGCACGCTCATCTGGAATTTGTTGGGCAGCTCGCTGGGCGTGGTGACGCCGTGCAGGCGCCGGCCCTCGCCGGCCATGAAGAAGCCCATGTCGATCGCTTCCTGGACATCGCCGCGGGTCTCGGACAGCACTTTGCCCATCTCGCGGGTCATGTCCTGGGCGTATTGCTCCTTGCGCTGCTGGAGCAGTTGCGAGGCGCGGAAGATGATCTCGCCGCGCTTCGGCGCCGGCACCAGCCGCCAGGCGTTGTAGGCGGCCTGGGCTGCGGCGACGGCGTCGCGCACGTCGTCGGCGTCGGAGTCGGGGAACAGGCCGACCAGCTCGCGGCTGTCGGCGGGATTGCGGTTCTCAAAGGTTTTGCCGGATCGGGCGGGCACCCACTCGCCGCCAATCAGGTTATGATAGGTTCGAGGATCGGACATCGTTGGCGCTCCTTAGCTATCGGTTGTCGCGGCGGCCGTTGACGCCGCCGGCCGGTAATCATACCAGATAGTCGTCAGCCGTCAGTCGTCAGTCGTCAGGTGACAGGAACCCATGCGGGCGTGGCGGCTCATTGGGCTTCGCGCGGAGTCAAGCAGTGCCCAACCTGACGACTGATGACTGACGACTCTTCATCCCAATCATAAGGACGGAATCCATGGAACCTATCGAAACCAAGGTGCTGCGCGTGGACGCGGCGCGGCCCGAGCAGGGCGCGATCGACGAGGCGGCGGCGGCGCTGCGCCGGGGCGGCCTGGTGGCCTTCCCGACGGAAACGGTCTACGGCCTGGGCGCCAACGCGCTGGACGCGGCGGCGGTCGGGCGGATCTTCGCCGCCAAGGGCCGGCCGGCCTTCGATCCGCTGATCGTGCATCTGTTCTCGCTGGCCCAGCTCGACGAGGTGGCGGTCGCCATCCCCGACCGGGCCTGGGCGCTGGCCCGCGCCTTCTGGCCGGGGCCGCTGACTCTGGTGCTCCAGCGCCATCCCGCCCTGCCCGAGGCGCTGGCGGCAGGCAGGACGACGGTCGCGGTCCGCATGCCCAACCATCCCGTCGCCGCCGCTCTGCTGCGCAGCGCCGATCTGCCGGTCGCCGCGCCCAGCGCCAATCTGTTTTCCCGGCCCAGCCCGACGCTCGCCAGCCACGTTTTAGATGATCTGGCGGGCAGGATCGATCTCGTCCTCGACGGCGGCCCCGCCAGCATCGGCCTTGAGTCGACGGTCCTCGACCTGACCCAGGAGAGCCCGGTGGTGCTGCGGCCGGGCGGCATCACCCTGGAGGCGCTGCGCCCGAGCCTGCCCGACGTGACGCTCGCCACCAAGTACCTGGCGGTCGGCGACGCGGCCGGCGCGCCCGCGTCGCCCGGCATGCTGACCAAACACTATTCGCCCAGCGCCGCCGTGCTGCTGGTCAGCGGCCCCGCCGCCGCCGTTGACGAGCGGATGCGCGCCGAGCTGGCCCGGCTCCGCGCCGCCGGCGACGCCGTCGGCGTGATGGCGCCGGCTGATGAGCAGGCGGCGTGGGAGGCGGCAGGCGCC
>DASWWB010000536.1:0-3421 GCA_036406115.1 Herpetosiphonaceae bacterium | reverse complement strand
CGACTGGGCGTTTTCCAGCACCACGCCCTGGAAGCGGAAACTGCCGGCGGTGGTGGTCAGCGGCACGTTGATCGAGAAGGTCGGGATCGAGGCTTGGCCGGCGGTGCTGCCGTAGAGGCTGCCCAGCCGCACGTTGTTGAGCGGGCCGGCGCTGTCGGCCAGCAGCACCGTCGAGCTGAGGATCCGGCCGTCGGCGCCGGCCAGCTCGGTGTTGGTGAAATTGAGCGTCAGCGTGCGCGAGACGATCTCGCTGCCGCCGAGCGGGGCCGCGGCGGGCGGGGGCGGCGCCAGCTCAGGCGCGGCGGTCTCGGGCGCGGCGCCGTCCGCCGAAGCGACCGAGGGCCGGAGCGAGAAATCCTGGGGGTCGCCGACGGGGAAGGGCTGGACGCCGGCGCCGCCGATCAGGCAGAAGCGGATCATGGGCAGGCCGTAGAGCGTGGCCTGGAGCATCACTTTCTGGTCGTAGGGCGTGAACGTGCCCGCCGCCATCTCGCGCAGGTAGCGGCGCTTGGCCCGGACCAGCGCCTGGCCGATCGGGATGCCATCGTAGATGTTGCTGGTGTTGCGCCAGTCGCGGCGCAGCTCTTGGCTGAAGTTGAGCATCAGCCGCTCCGAGTAGGCGACCAGCTCGTCGTCGCCGTAGCCGTAGCCGGTGTTGCCGACCCACACGCCCTTCTGCTTGATGTAGGCCTGCGGGAAGTCGATCTCGCGGTTGCCGGCCTCGGAGTCGAAGACATTGAAGGCCGAGTGGCAGCCGACGCTGTAGCCGAGCGCGCCGGCCATGAAGACCGCGCCGGCCTTGAAGTCGAAGGCGGTGTAGATCTCGCCGGCGCCCACGGTGGTGACGCCGTCGGCGGCGATCGCCACGTCATGCTCGAAGTGGGCGTTGACCGATTGCAGCTCCGGCGGATCGAAGTTGGTCGTGCTGGTGATCGTCTTCAGCCAGGTGTTGCGCAGATCGGTGCCGGTCCAGGGCGCCGTGGACTGGCGATGGATCAGCGTGACGGTGTCGGTCGTCATGGAGCGCATGATGGCGGCGATGCGATCGGCCTGGTCGACCAGGAAATCGTAGCCGCTGACAAAGGCGCTGTAGGGGATGATCTCCGACTCGCCGAGCACCGAGTAGTGGTCGAGGTACAGCTTGATCGCAGTCGGATGCTCGACCAGCCGGCCCACCGCCATGTCGGGCAGGTACAGCTCGCGGCCGCGGTAGGGGATGCGGGTCAGGCTGCCGTAGATATTATCGGTCAGGACCGTGCGGTACTGGAGCGAGCTGGCGGTCGCGCCGGTCAGCTGGGAGCCGGGCAGATAGTCGGCCTCGTTGGCCAGCTTGGTCTCATCCGGCACCCGGTACATCGGGATGACGTTGTCGCCGCCGGCGATCGCCACCGCGCGGATGCTGGGGCAGCGGGTGCGGATCTGCTTGACCAGCATATGGATGGTCTCAGCCAGCGAATTGGCGTAGAGCGGATTGGTGCGCTCGGCGTTGAACTGGGTGTAGGCCAGATCGAAGCCGTTGGTCGGCGAGAAGGTGATCGACGGGCTGATCGCCACCGCCGATTGCAGGTCGACCACCACGCCGGCCTGGTCGCCGGAGTTGGAGATCGAGTAGAGCGAGGAGACCATGGCGCCGACCGCTGTCATGTCGTTGTAGATCCGGTTCATCTGGGTCGAGTTGGTGAGATAGAGGGTCGGATGGTTGGCCGGGCAGTCGATCGTGGCCACGTCGACGCGGTGCGGCGTCGGCAGCGGCGAGCTGGGCGAGATCAGGGGCGTGCCCTCGATGCGGAGCGAGTAGCCGCCGGTCTGGCGCTGGTTGTTGCTGGCCACCAGCAGATAGTAGGCGCCCTTGTCCCAGAGGAAGGTTTCGATCCGCTTGTTCGGCTGGCCGTAGGTGCCGATCGCGTTGATGCCGCCGATCGCGTTGATGCCGCCGATCGCATTGAGCTGGTCAAGCTCCGACTGCGAGCCGGCCGAGGGGTAGAGGAGGGCGCTCAGGTCGCGGAACAGGATAATCTCGAAGTTGCCCAGCGCCTCGGTCAGATCGACCTCGATCGTCGTCGGGGTCCGCAGGTCGAACTTGTACCAGTCGAGGTCGGTGCCGAGGCCCATCGAGCCGGCGATCTCGCACTCGTAGAATGTGGCCCAGGCGCAGGGGATCTGGCCGGTGATCATCAGCTGGTTGGCGGTCTGCCAGGTGTCGTTGGGTTCGGCTTCGGGCAGGGTCGGCATGACCTGCTGCTGGGGCTGGCTGGCCTGGAGCCGAGCCGGCGGCCAGGCCGCCTGGAGCATGATGGCCATGAGCAGGGCGAGGGCGATGAGCCGTCTGAGCGCGTGGGTCGCGTTCATGGTGCCTCCTTTGGGCGTAGGGACAAAATGGCAACGAGGCGGTGGCGGATCAGGATGCCGGCGCCGGCGAGTCGTTCGTGGGCGCCTGGCGCTCGCGCAGGGCCGCGGCTTGGCGCGCATAGGCCGCCCGCCGCTCCGGCGCATGGGCCGCCGCGAGCTGGGCCAGCTCGTCAAGGCAGCTGAGGATGGAGTCCGGGTTGTTGCAATCCTCCAGGATAGCGAGGGCCTGGTCGAGGCCGGCCATGGCCTCGTCCGGCCGCGCCGAGCGGGCCAGGATCTGGCCGCGCAGCAGCCGGGCCTGGCCCTCGTCGAGCCGGGCGGCGAGCTTCTGGGCGTAGGCGATGGACTGGTCGGCGGCGAGCAGGGCCTGCTCGAACTGGCCCTGGGCCAGGAACAGGCGGGCCTCCAGCCGGTACAGCTCGGACAGATAGGTCTCGATGCCGACCTCGATGAACATGCCGAGGCTGGTGTCGAGGTGCGCGGCGGTCTCGGGGTAGTTGTGCTCCAGCAGATAGGCGGCGCCGATGTTCATATGCGAGACGGCCACGCCCATCTTGGAGCCCAGCCTGGTGAACAGCCCGAGGGCCTCTTGCAGCGCGGGCACCGCCTGGTCGGCGCGGCCCAGCAGCCGGTAGACATCGCCGAGGTTGAGCCGGATCAGGGCCTGGCCGTAGATGTCGTTGACGGCGTGCTTGATCTCGTAGGCCGCCTGGTAGAGCGGGACCGCCTGGTCGGGCTCGCCGAGGTCGGTGTGGGTCAGGGCCAGGTTGTTGTAGGCGTCGGCCAGCCGCGATAGATCGTTGACCGAGCGGTACAGCTCGGCGCTGCGCCGCAGCTCGGCGATAGCCTCGCGGTTCTCGCCCAGCAGCCGCCGGCAGCCGCCGAGCAGCAGGTAGGCGCGGGCCTGCTCGGCGACGCTGCCGAGGGTTTCGGCCAGCTCCAGGCCGCGCTGGGCCCAGGAGATGGTCTGCTGGTAGCGGCCCTGGCGCTGGTGGAGGCCGGCGCCGAGCAGCAGGAGGCGGACGCGCTCGATCGAGGTGGCCTCGCCGAGGACGAACAGCCCCTCGCTGAT
>DASWWB010000535.1:0-8524 GCA_036406115.1 Herpetosiphonaceae bacterium | reverse complement strand
GATCAGGGATCAGGGATCAGGGATCAGGGATCAGGGATCAGGGATCAGGGATCAGGGATCAGGGATCAGGGATCAGGGATTGGATGGGCTCCGCCGTGCATGCTTTTGCCGCCTGGCGCGATCGAGTGATGAAGCGGGCTGCGGCTGGACCGCCGGTCCCCGATTCCCAATCCCCGGGCCACTGATTTCAGGCCGTTTCTGATATACTATAGGCGCGCGCCTTCGCGCTGCTATGAGAGGCTTTCGATGTATCCACCACCGCCACCAGGCTATTTCGGGCGTCCCCTGATGCCCCTTGGCACGCTGTTTAGCGAAGCTTCCGCCTTGTTCCGGCGCCACTCCTCGCTGTTCATGGGCCTGGCGGCGATCCAGGTGGTGCCGGCGCTGCTGCTGGCGCTGGTGCTCCAGGCGACGGGCATCGGGCCGCGCGGCATCGCGCAGGTCGACGCGATCATGCAAAAGCTCCAGCAGGAGATCGACCGCAGCGGCGGCCAGGACCCGAATGTGCTGATTGGCATGCCGTGGGGCCTGCCGACCGACCATTTCGCCACCCTGGTTGTCTGGAGCATGACGGGGATTTTCGTGCAGTATTTCCTGTTTCGCACGATTTCGCTGGCGGCGATGGTTGTCGCCGTGGGCGACGCCTATCAGAACGAGCAGCCGTCCTGGCGCCGGGTTCTGGCTGCGACCCTGCCCCATCTGCCGGCGCTGCTGGGCTGGGCGCTCCTCTCCGGCGTCCTGCTGCTCGGGTCGATCTTCCTGCTGCTCATCCCCTGCCTCGGGCTTTTCATCTGGCTCTCTCTGATCATCTTCCTGTCGATCCGGCTGCTGCTGGTGCCGCAGGTGGTTGTCGCCGAGCGGACCGGCTTGTTCCAGGCGCTCGGCCGCTCGTGGGAGCTGACCAAGGGCACATTCTGGCGGGCGTTCGGCGCGGTGATGATCTTCGTCGTGGTCCTGAGCCTGATCTCGCTGATCGTCACCTCGCTGCTTGGCGCCATCGCGCTGGCCATGTTTGGCGAATCCTCCGGCGTCACGATCGCCGTGCAGCAGGGCGTCAGCACCGTCGCCAGCCTGCTCACCACGCCGCTGGCCTACATCGGCTTCACGCTGCTGTACTACGATTACCAGCTCCAGGCCAGCCAGCCGGCGCCGCCCAGCCAGCCGCTGTATCCGCCGTATCAATAGCGAGGACCGCCGTGAACGACGCTCGATGCCGCCGTTTGGCCGGATTGCTGCTGCTGGGCTTGCTGGCCGCATGCCTGTTCGCCGTCCTCCCGGGGCCGGCCGGCCCGCGCAGCGCCGCCGCCCAGGCCACCAGCGCGACGCTGGAGGACTACGAGTCGGCGCTGCGCGAAGCCCTGGCCGCCGCCCAGCGCAATGATGAGATCGGTTTGCGCGATGTCGCCCCGCGCCTCGGGGCGATCACCAGCGTCACCGCGCCGGACGGGACGCCGCTGCCGGTCGACAACCGCTGGCTCGGCCAGGCCCTCGACGGCAACCAGCCCAATCTGCGCCAGATCCGCAGCCGGCTGGGCGCCCAAGTCGAGGCGCTGGCCAGCGCCCGCCCCGATGATCCCGACGCGATGGCCAAGCTGACCGCCATCCTCAACGCCCCGCCCTTCGCGGACCAAAAGCCGCCCGAGCCGGTGTCGGCCCCAGGCTCCAGCTTCTGGGGCTCGCTCGATTTCAGCGGGCTCGGCGACCTGCTCAACGGCTGCCTGACAGTCCTGGCGATCCTGGTGGTGGCCGGCGTGGTCTACTACATCGCCATGGCGGTCAAGGGCGGGTTCCGCCGCGATATGGTCAAGCGCCCGCGGCAGCTCGACGACGAGGTCATCGCCGAAAATCTCAACAGCGCCAAAGCGATGGACCGGGCCTCCGAAGTGGCGGTCGAGGGCGATTTCCGCAAGGCGGTCCGCTATCTGTATATCTCCACGCTGCTCTGGCTCGACGAGCGCGGCGCCGTGCGCTACGACCGCACGCTGACCAACCGCGAAGTGCTGGAGGCCGTGCCGCCCGGCTCGCCGATCCGCTCACGCCTGACGCCGGTCGTCGGCACCTTCGACCAGGTCTGGTACGGCTACCACGAGATCGACCAGACGGCCTTCGACACCTTCCGGCAACAGGTCACATCATTGCGCGAGGGACGCTGATGCAACGAGCCAAGCCGTTTATTATCATCGCCGTGGTGATCCTGGCGATCTGGGGCCTGTCCAGCCTGGTGAGCGATGGCGCGCAGATCGGCGAGCCCGGCTCGGTCTACTCGACTAGCGAGAGCGGCCTCGCCGCGCTGGAGCGCTGGCTTGAGGACATCGACTTCCAGACCAGGCGCTTCGAGCGCGAGGAGTGGTGGCTGGACGAAGAGACCGACGCGCTGCTGATCATCGCGCCGCGCAACGCCATCACCGATGAGGAGATCCAGGAGGCGCTGGGTTGGGTCCGCCAGACCGGCGGCACGCTGGTGGTGGTCGATGACAGCGACAACGGGCTGTTCCGCGAGCTGAACGTAACCATCGAGGAGGATGAGACCGGCGGCGAGGCGAGCAGCGCCAATCCGCTGGCCCGCCCGCCCGTCGCCAAGATCGGCGGCGGCCCGACGCTCTCGACGCCCCGCGAGGACGCGGCGGTGATCATGCACGCCGCCGGCAAGCCCTATGTGCTGGCCTTCGCCGAGGGCGCCGGCCTGATCTACGTTTCCTCGCGGGTCGATATCTGGAGCAACCAGGGCCTGCGCGACCCCAACAACGCCAAGCTGGTGCTCAACACGCTGAGCCGGGTGCCGCCGCGCGGCACTGTGCTGTTCGATGAGATCCACCACGGCCGCGGCCTGCCGCCGGCCGTGCCGCGCAACCCGACGGTGTTCCCGCCGCTGGTGGCGGCGCTGGTCTACTCGGCGCTCGTGATTGGGATCTGGGCCTTTTTCGCCGGGCGCCGCTTCGGCTCGCCGGTGCCGCTGCGCATGGACGTGGCCCGCCGCACCAGCGCCGAATACGTCCAGTCGATGGCCAATCTGTTCGCGCGCGGCCGCCAGACCGGCTATATCCTCAATTACTACAAGAGCGCCTTCAAGCGCCGGCTGGCCCGGCCCTTCGGCTTCAATCCGCGGATTGACGACGAGCGCTTCGTGCGCGAGCTGAGCCGCTACATCGGCGTCGACGAGCAGCGCCTGGCCCAGTTGCTCCAGGCGATGGGCGCCGACCGGCCCGCCGAGACCACGCTGCTGGGCCTCGTCCGCGAGTCCGATGCGTTCGCCGCGCGCCTGGAGCAGCAGCGCTAACCCCGAGAGAACTCTGCTAGCGTCTTTTCTTTGGAGGATGAATGATCGTTCAACAGGTGGCCGAATATGTGCGCCGCGAGGCGTCGAAGGTCCTGGTCGGCCAGGAAGAGATTGTCACCCAGCTGCTGGTGGCCCTGCTCAGCGGCGGCCACGTCCTGCTGGAGGGCGTGCCCGGCACCGCCAAAACCCTGATGGCCAAGACCATGGCCCAGCTGATCCAGGCCGAGTTCAAGCGCGTGCAGTTCACCCCCGACCTGATGCCCTCCGATGTGATGGGCACGACGGTCTATGAGATGAGCTCCGGCCAGTTCCGGCTCCACAAAGGCCCGATCTTCACCCAGATCCTGCTCGGCGACGAGATCAACCGCGCCCCGGCCAAAACCCAGGCCGCCCTGCTGGAGGCCATGGAGGAGAACCAGGTGACGATCGAGGGCGAGAGCCTGCCGCTGCCGGCGCCCTTCTTCGTCATCGCCACCCAGAACCCGGTCGAGTACGAGGGCACCTATCCGCTGCCCGAGGCCCAGCTTGACCGCTTTTTGTTCAAGGTGCTGGTCGGCTACAGCGCCCCCGAGGTCGAGCAGGAGGTGCTGCGGCGCTACAACCAGGGCTTCAACGCCCGCGACCTGTCGACCGCCAACCTCCAGGCCTCGATCACGCCCGACACGGTGATCAAGTGCCGCGAGGAGATCAGCGCGCTGCGGGTCGAGGACGGGATCATCGGCTACATCAACGCCATCGCCCAGGAGTCGCGCCGCTCGCCCGACCTGATCCTCGGCGGCTCGCCGCGCGCGTCGATCTCGCTGCTCCTGTCCTCGAAAACCTACGCCGCGATGCAGGGCCGCAACTATGTGGTGCCCGACGATGTGAAGTTCCTGGCCAAGCCGGTCTACCGCCATCGGATTATCCTCAAGCCGGAGGCGGAGATCGAGGGGCTCAACGCCGACGCCGCCATGACCCGCATCCTGGCCCGGGTCGAGGTCCCGCGCTGATGGTGCCGTCACGCCGCCTGCTGGTGCTGTTTCTGCTCGGCGTGGTGCCGGTGGTGGCGGCCGCCTCCAACGACCGGCTGTGGCTGCTGGTGCTCGGCTACGTGGCGTTCCTGCTGGGCGTGCTGTACCTCGATTGGCGCATCACGCCCAAGCCGCAGCAGCTGGAGGTCGCCCGGATCAACGAGCCCAAGCTGTCGCTCGGCGCCCAGAACAAGATCACGATCGCGCTCCACAACGACAGCGCGCGCTCGCTCAGCCTGCGCATCCGCGATGAGTTCCCGCTCTCCTTCCCGACCGACACGCTCTATCTCGACACCAAGCTGGAGCCGGACGAGGTCAAGGAGGTCGCCTATCACGTCAGGCCGACCCAGCGCGGCGACTACCGCTTCGGCAGCATCAATGTGCGCTATGGCAGCGCCCTCGGCCTGTTCCAGCGCCAGACCGCCGTCTCTTTCGACGAGGTGGTCAAGGTGTATCCGAATGTGCTGGATATCCGCAAGTACGATATGCTCGCCCGCAAAGGCATGCTGTTCGAGCTGGGCCTGCGCTCGGCCAAGGTTTTCGGCTCCGGCACTGAGTTCGAGCGGCTGCGCGAGTACACGCCCGACGATGAGTTCCGCACGATCAACTGGAAGGCGACCGCTCGCCGCAACAAGGTGATCTCCGCCGAGTACGAGACCGAGCGCTCCCAGTACATTGTCTCGGTCCTCGACACCGGCCGCCTCATGCGCCCGCCGATCGGCGACATCGCCAAGCTCGACTACGCGATCAACGCCTCGCTGATGCTCTCGTATGTCGCGATGCTCAAGGGCGATCACATCGGCCTGCTGTCGTTCGCGGACCAAGTCGGGCGCTACCTGCCGCCCCGCCGCGGCCGCAATCAGTTTTACCTGATGCTTGAGCAGCTCTACAATCTGCCCTCGCAGCCGGTCGAGCCGGACTACGGCCGGGCCCTCAGCTACCTCGGCCTCAAGAACAAGCGCCGCTCGCTGGTGGTGGTCTTCACCGACCTGACGACGATGGACGCCGCCCGGCCGCTGATCGCCCACATGGGCCGCCTCGCCAAGCACCACCTGCCGCTCTGCGTGGTGATGAGCGACCCCAACGTCGTCCAGTATTCCGGCATGAGCGCCGACAATCCGCACCAGGTGTTCGAGCGCGCGGTGGCCGAGATGGTGATCGATGAGCGCCGGGTGGTCCTCGACACGCTCAACAACGCCGGCGTCCAGACCCTCGATGTCCCCGCCAATAAGCTGACGGTCTCGGTGATCAACAAGTACCTCGAACTCAAGGGCCGCGGCACGATCTAGCCGGCGGTTTTTAAACGAAACGACGAAGCCGGATGCAAACGCATCCGGCTTCGTCGTTTGCTGGATTTAGCAGCAGCCTGTCCCGCAGCAGCAGTCGTCGCAGCAGTCGCAGGTCCCCGGCTCGTTGGCGAAGAACAGGTTCATTTGGTCCGCTCCTTTCATCGAAAATTTTCAATATGATGATCCTGAAAAAAGCGGGGCGTCCCCCGCGTCGGGCCGATCGATCCGGCGGCGGCCAGGCGCCGTTCGTTCAGCTGCCGCCAATGTAGCATACGTATCGGAAATTTTCAATATGGAAAAGACGAATCCGCGCGGCCTGATCTTTGCAGGGATTGCACATCCGGCGGCTAGACTGGCCTCAGCGCCGCCGGGCGTATCGTCCCGGCCCGCGCCGCGTTTGAGTCAGTGTATCGCCGTCGCCGCGCCGCCCGCCTCAAGCGGCGCACGCATTGAACGAGGAGTTTTCCGATGAGCCACCACGAGCAGGACATCAACGACCTGGGATTGGCCGCCGATTTGAACATGCTGATACGCAGCCACGCCGACCGCCGGCGGATCCTGAAGCTGGGCGCGGTGGGGGTTGTCATGCTGCTGACCGGCGGGCTCGGCGCCCGCGCCAAGGCCGCGCCGCCGGCCCAGGCCGACTGCACGACCATCCCGGCCGAAACCGCCGGCCCCTATCCCGCCGACGGCTCCAGCGCCTCGGGCCAGACTCTCAACGTCCTGACCCGCTCGGGCGTCGTGCGGCAGGACATCCGGCCCAGCCTGAGCACGGCGACGGTGGCGGACGGCGTGCCCTGCTCGATCGAGCTGACGCTGGCGAATGTGAACGGCAGCTGCGCGCCGGTCGCCGGCTACGCGGTCTACATCTGGCACTGCGACCGGCTGGGCCGCTACTCGATGTACACTTCCGGGGTGACCAACGAGGATTATCTGCGCGGCGTGCAGGCGGCTGGCGCGGACGGCAAAGTCACCTTCACGACGATCTTCCCCGGCTGCTACGCCGGGCGCTGGCCGCACGTCCACTTCGAGGTCTATCCCTCGCTGGCCCAGGCGACCGGCCCCGCCAACATCATCCACACCTCGCAGCTTGCGATCCCGCGCGAGGTCTGCGAGCAGGTCTACGCCTTGCCGACCTACCCCAGCAGCGCCCAGAATCTATCCCGCATCACACTGCAAAGCGACAATGTCTTCGGCAACGATGGCGGCGAGCATCAGATCGCGACCGTCAGCGGCAATGTCAGCGACGGCTACCTGCTCCAGCTGACCGTCGGCGTCCACGGTGCCGAGATCGATCTGAGCAACAAGCTGTATCTGCCGGCGCTGAGCCGCTAGGCCGCCAGCGCTCAATCGATCGCGATGGTCTCGTCAGCCGTGACCTCGCCGATCTCCCAGCAGCCATGGCCCGCCGCCGCGAACCGGGCGCGCAGCTCGGCGGCGGCGGCGGGCGGCAGCGCGAACAGCAGGCCGCCGGAGGTCTGCGGATCGAACAGCAGCAGCTGGCGGCCCTGGTCGATGCCCGGGGCGTAGCGCACGGCGCGGCTTTGCTCGACGAAGGCCCGGTTGTTGGCCAGCCCGCCGGGCACGATGCCCGCCCGCGCGTAGTCGAGCGCGCCCGGCAGCAGCGGCAGGCTGGCGGATTCGATCCGCAGCCCGGTTTGGCTGTTGCGGGCCAGCTCGGCGGCGTGGCCCAGCAGGCCGAAGCCGGTGATGTCGGTGGCGCCGTGGACCCCGGCGCCGCGCGCTAGCTCGGCCGCCGCCCGGTTCAGCAGCAGCATGCTTTCGACCGCCGCCGCCAGATGGGCCTGATCGCCTTTGCCTCGCTTGATCGCGGTCGTGATCGCGCCGGTGCCGAGCGGCTTGGTCAGCAGCAGCCGGTCGCCGGCGACGGCGCCGCCCTTGGGCGTGATGCGATCGGGATGGACGAAGCCGGTCGCGCACAGCCCGTACTTGGGCTCCTTGTCGACCACCGTGTGGCCGCCGCCGATCACCGCGCCCGCCTCGGCGGCCTTGTCGGCGCCGCCCTGGAGGATCGCTTGGATGATCGGGGCCGGCAGGTCGGCGGGAAAGGCCGCGATCACCAGGGCCATGGCCGGCGCGCCGCCCATCGCGTAGATGTCGCTCAGCGCGTTGGCGGCGGCGATGGCGCCGTAGGCGTAGGGATCGTCGACGATCGGCGGGAAGAAGTCCACGGTCTGGACCAGCGCCAGCTCGTCAGAGACCCGCCACACCGCCGCGTCGTCGCTGACGTCCAGGCCGATGATTAAGTTTGCGTGGCCTTGCAAACGAAGCCCGGCCAGCACGTCGGATAGGGCGCCCGGCCCCATTTTGGCTGCTCAGCCGGCGCAGGAGGCCAGTTCCGTCAGCCGAATCTCATCGCGAGTCATGCGGATTCTCCGTTAAAATTCGATTGACTGATTATACCCTGTGAGAGGAGCAGCGATGAAACGCAACCCCCTGTCCTGGCGCTGGGTGCTCGGCCACAGCGCCGCGATTATCCTCGGCATGCTGGTCGGCGGCCTGATCAGCGCGATTGTGGTCTTTTGGATCTTGTTCTAGCCATGCTCAGCCCGCCCGCAGCGTGAGCATGGCCAGCTCCGGGCGGCAGTTGAAGCGGATCCGGCGCGGCGAGCCGACGCCGCGGCAGGTGTAGAGCTGGAGCCGGCCGATCTGATAAAGCCCCGCCGGGTATTTCTGGCCGTAGGGCGGCAGGATGGGCGCCCCGAGCGCCGGCAGCCGGACCTGGCCGCCGTGGGAGTGGCCCGAGAGCTGGAGATCGAAGCGGCCTGGCGCGAACGGGGTCCCTGCCGCGAGGTCGGCGATGTCGGGCTCGTGGGCCAGCAGCACCGCCGCGCCCTCGGCGGGCAGCGCGGCGGCCAGGCGGCGCAGGCGCGGCTCGTGGACGCTGAGCGGCGGCGCGTGCTCCTTGGCCCGCCAGCAGTCGTCGA
>DASWWB010000534.1:0-7435 GCA_036406115.1 Herpetosiphonaceae bacterium | reverse complement strand
AGCTACGACGCGCTGCCGCCGCCGGCCCAGGCCGCCCTGCGCCAGCTCGGCGCGCTGGTCGCCGATTTCGACATCGGCCTGGGGCTGGCGGCGATCGGCCAAGGCGACGACGGCGAGGATCAGCTCCACGCCCTGCTGCGGCGCAATCTGGTCAGCTACGCCCCCGCGAGCGCCCGCTGGCGCCTCCACGATCTCATCCGCACGCTGGCGCTGCGCAAGCTGATCGAGGCGGGCGAGCACGACGAGGCGCAGTGGCGCTACGCCGACGCGGTGCTCGCCCTTCTCGGCGTGATCAGCAAAGACCAACACTCCGGCGCGAGCATCACCCTGCAAGAGATCGCCGAGTTTGATCGCAACCGGCCGCACTTCGGCGCCCTCTGGGAATGGGCGAACCGCCAGCGCGGCGACGAGCGCGCGGACGCGGCGCTCGTGCAGTTCGTGCGGCGGACAATGGGCATCGGCACATCGCGCTACAACAACTTGGATGAGCGG
The DNA here is from genome assembly GCA_036406115.1 of Herpetosiphonaceae bacterium. Lineage (GTDB taxonomy): Bacteria > Chloroflexota > Chloroflexia > Chloroflexales > Herpetosiphonaceae > DASWWB01. Next base: position 6,943 of record DASWWB010000534.1, on the reverse strand, counting down.
CGGGGGCATTTAGAGGCCGCCCTGGCGGCTGCCGAGCGACTGCAAAACCCGGAATACCAGACTCAAATGCTCAGCGGCCTCGGAAGCGCCTATTTGCGCCAGGGCAAATTCGCTCAGGCGATCGATTATTACGAGGCGGCGCGCTCGATCATCGCATCAATGGCGACACCCGATAAAAAATACGCGGCCATTATCACCAGGAACATCGCGACAGCCTACAGCATGCTCCAGGGAAGCGACAACTTGCGCAAGGCGATTGAGCTGCACTACCAGGCGCTGAATATCTTCAAGGATCTCGATTTAGCTGATCAAATCGGCATCACGCTCAACAATATCGGCATCACCTACATCCAAGACCAGGAGAACGCCAAAGGGATCGAGGTTCTCAGCGAGCTGATCGATTTCGCCCGCATCCATAACTTCAACGAACTCCACCGTTTCGCGATCAGCAACATCGCCGAAGCGCACATCAATTCGGGCGACCCGCGCTCGGCGCTGCCGTTATTCGAAGAAACCTACAACGTCAACAAGGCGCTGGGCCTGCGAAGCAGCGAAGCCTACGGCCTGATCGGCTGCGGTCGCTCCTACGCGGCCTTGGATCGCCCGGACGATGCGTTCAACGCATTTGAGGAGGGGCTGATCGTGCTGCTCCAGCTTGGCAACCAGTGGGCCGAAGCCGATTGCCGCTGGCACTACGGCCTGGCGCTGGCGCGCTACGGCGAGATTGATCGCGCGCTGCCCCAGCTGCGGGCGGCGCAGAGCTACGAGCAAAGCGTCGGCCATGCCAAAGCCGCCGAGCACCAAGCGCTGATCGCCCGCATGGAGGCCGGCGAAACGCTGACGACGGCGGAGCTGGAGGCGGCCGGCCGCTAAGGCCTGCCGCGCCGAACAGATCGGCCTAATCTGCTATACTGTGGGGCGAATTTTCGCCACGCGCGCCACGCACCGCCAGCCACAGTCGAGGTCGCCATGGACACCAGCCGCCCATCAGCGCGAACGCTGTTTTTGAAGCCGGGGCAATGGCTCCGACGCCACCCGGATCTGCTCGCCTTCCTGCTGCTGATTCCGATTCTGCTGATGGGCGCCGGCCTGCGCGACCTGCATCACTACGACTGGGACGGCTTCGCCCCGCTGATCCACCCCGACGAATACCACGTCGGCGACCGCGTGACGACGGCGCTGCGGGTGCCGGAGCACTTCAGCGACTATCTGACCTCATCCTGCCCGGTCGGCCCCGACGGCTCGCTGATCGCGCCGCAGAACCCGGGCATGCCACTGCAAGAGCAATACCCCTCGGCGGACAGCGGCTGCAACTCGCTCAATCCGCGCAACCTGCCCTGGGCCACGAAAAACCAATACGGCTCGCTGCCCACGACCCTGGTGCGGCTGGCGGTGGAGTGGCGCACGGCGCCCGAGCAGATCGACCGCAACCGGGTGGTCTCGATGGGCCGGCGCTTCTCGACCCTCGCCGAGCTGCTGACGATCATCGTGATTTTCCTGCTGGGCCGCCACCTGGCGTCGCGGCGGGTCGGCCTGCTGGGCGCGCTGCTCTACGCCTGGGCGCCGTTTCCCATCCAGCAAGCCCACTTTTTCACCGTCGACGCCCAAGCCACGGCCTGGGGCATGCTGGCGCTGCTGTTCTGCGTGCTGGTGGCCGAGAACCGCCACCCGATCACGCTGATCGGCGCGGCGGTCAGCCTGGGGCTGGCGGCGGCCTCCAAGATCAATATGGCGGCGATGGGCGGCGTGCTGGCGTTGGCGCTGGTCCAGCGGGTCTGGATCGCCAGCAAGGGCAAGGACAAAGACCCCCTGCACCCGCTCTCGCTTATCCACCGCCTGAACCGGATCGCCGGCATGCTGGTCGGATCGGGCATCGCGGTCGGCGTGGCGACGGTGGCCACGCTGCGCTTCGCCATGCCCGACGCCTTCGCCAACCCGGCGTTCTTCGACCTGACGCCGGACGAGCGCTTCCTGGCGGCGATCCGGGACGCGGCGAACACCGCCAGCGGCGGGCTCGACTGGCCGCCGTCGCACCAATGGGCCAGCCGCACGCCCTACGTCTACGACCTGCGCAACATGATTCAGTGGGGCATGGGCGTGCCGCTGGGGCTGGCGGCATGGGCGGCGTGGGCGGCGCTGGGGATCGGCCTGCTGCGCGGCAAGCTGCGGCGCTGGTTCATCCCCTGGATCTGGGTGACGGGCTATTTCGTCTGGCAGGGCGGCCAGCTCTACAAGCCGATGCGCTACCATCTGCCGATCTACGGGGCGCTGGCGCTGTTCGCGGCCTGGGGCCTGATGGCGCTGCTGGCATGGGCGCGCCGGGCCGAGCGGCCGATCGTCTTCCGCCGGGCGCCGCTCGGCCGCATCGCCCAGGGCCTCATCCTGGCCACCGTCGCCGTGACCGTGCTCTGGGGCTGGGGCTACAGCCGGATCTACACCAAGCTCAACCCGCGCATCGAGGCCTCGCGCTGGGCGCGCCAGAACTTCCCGCCGGGCTCGTCGTTCGCCACCGAGGCCTGGGACGCCGGCCTGGCCTTCATGGATGGATCGATCTGGCCGGAGAACAACACGACGCTGCCCATCCCGGGCGAGGACAGCCTCGACAAGCTGGGGCAGATGCTCGACATCCTGGGGCGGGTCGACTACGTGGTGATGACTTCCAACCGCGGCTACGGCTCGCTCCAGCAGCTGCCGCTGCGCTTCCCGATGACGCTCAACTACTACCGGGCCATGTTCGACGGCTCGCTGGGCTTCGAGCAGGTCATCGCCTTCAACTCGCACCCGAGCTTCCTGGGCGTTCCGGTCAACGATCAGGGCGCCGACGAATCCTGGAGCGTCTACGATCACCCGCAGGTGACGATCTTCCGCAAGACCGGCGCCTGGTCGCCGGAGACAGCGCGCGAGATCATGACCAAGAGCGTCAATTTCGATGAGATCTATCCCAACAAGCCGGTCATCGCCAGCCTGGCGCCGACGGCGATGCAGCTCAGCGAGGAGCGCTGGGCCGCGCAGCGCGACAGCGGGACCTGGGCCGACAATTTCGCCGGCCTGGCCAACCAGGCGCCGCTGCTGGGCTGGCTGCTGCTGATCGAAGTCCTGGGGCTGGCGACCTGGTGCCTGCTCTGGCGGCTGCGGCTGCCGCTGCCCGACCGCGGCCTGAGCATGGCGCGCCTCCTCGGCCTGCTGGCGCTGGGCTGGCTCGCCTGGCTGCCGGCCAGCGCGCAGCTTTGGAGCTTCAGCCAGAGCTGGATCCGGCTGGTGGCGGCGGGGTTGATCGGCGCCGGACTGGCGCTGGGCTGGCGCGACCGGCGCCAGATGCTGGGCTGGCTGCGGGAGCGGCGCGGCGCGGTCATCAGCGGCCAGCTGATCTATCTCGCGGCCTTCGCCGGCATGCTGGCCATCCGCTACAACAACCCCGACCTGTGGCACCAGCAGATGGGCGGCGAGAAGCCGATGAACCTGGCCTATCTCACCGCCACGCTCAAAAGCGATCTGTTCCCGCCCTACGATCCCTGGTTCGGCGGCGGCTATATCAACTATTACTACTGGGGCTACGTGCTGGTCGGCGCGCCGATGAAGGCGCTGGGGCTGGATCCGGCGATCGGCTTCAACCTGGCGCTGCCGACGCTGTTCGGCGTCACGGCCCAGCTGGCGGGCGGGATCGGCTACAACCTGTTCTCGCGGCTGGAGCGCGCCAAGCGGGCGATCGAGCGGCGGGCGGCGGCGATCGCCTGGGCGGCGGCGGTGGCGGTGGTGCTGATGGGCAACCTGGTCCAGCCCATCCTTTATTTCAACAGCCTGCGGACGCTGGGCAACCAGGAGCTGTCCTTCTACAACGCCGACCAGTCCAGCCAAAATATCTGGCTGAGCGGCGGCGCGCCGCTAGAGGACTTCGAGGCTGGGCTGCGGGCGCTGCGCGAGGAGGGCAAGGAGCTGCCCTTGCAGCAGGAGTGGCCCTACTGGAACGCCACGCGGGTCGTGCCCTTCACCATCAACGAGTTCCCGTTCTTCAGCTTCCTCTACGGCGACCTCCACGCCCATGTGATCGCCCTGCCGCTGACATTGCTGGCGCTGAGCCTCTCCCTGGCGGCCTGGCGGACGCGGCGGCGGCGCTCGCTGCTGATCATCGCCCTGGCGCTGGGCGGCGTCGCGGGCGCGCTCAAGGCGACCAATGTCTGGGACTATCCGACCTACGGCGTGCTGGCGGCGGCCAGCCTAGCGGTCGCGGCGCTCAAGCTTGAGTGGCGCAACCAGTGGCGCTGGCGCTGGCTGATGCTCGCCGGCGTGCTGCTGGCGCTGGGCGCGGGCCTGACGCTGCCGTGGCGCACCTTCAATCAGTGGCTGGCGACCGGCGACGCCAACAAGATCGAGCTACTGGCCGGCGACCCGCGCATGACCATCCGCGAGTTCCTGGTGATCTACGGCGCCTGGCTCTGGGTGCTGGTGCCCTACAGCCTGCTGCTGATCCGGCGCGGCTACGCCAAACGCACCTGGCGGATCATCCGCAACACCGCCGCGATCTGGGTGGTGGCCGGGCTGTTCCTGGGCGGGACGCTGCGCAGCAAAGGGCTGCCCAGCCCCGGCGAGGGCAAGCTGAGCGAGCTGGTCTTCCGGCTGTTCACGACCCCGCTCTACCAGCAGGCCGCCTCGATCGTGCTGGTGGCGCCGCTGCTGGTCCTGGCCGGCCTGGCGCTGGCCGCCGCGCTGCGCGGCAAGACCCGCCGCCGCGACCTGATCCCCGCCGCCTGGATGACCGCCGGCCTGGCGCTCATCCTGCTGACCGAAACGATCGTGCTGCCGGCAGCCGGGCGCATGAATGTGGTCTTCAAGTTCGGCTACCAGGCCTGGGTGCTGCTGGCGCTGGCCGCCGCGACCGCGCTGCCGACGGTGGTCTCGGTGCGGCGGCAGCCGGGGCGCGCGCCCTGGCGCGAACGGGCGCGGCGGCTCCTGGCGGGCGGCAAGCTCAACCTGGCGGCGCTCGGCGCGGCGCTGCGGCGCGGACAGTCCGCTGCGGCGCGCGGGCTGTGGGAAGGAGTCGCCGGCCTGCTGGTGCTGGCGGCGCTGGTCTACCCGGCCACCGCCACGCCGGCCAAAATCGGCGACCGGGCGGAGGGCATCGCCGAGGACGCGGCGCCCAAGGGCTTCGATGGCATGGCCTGGATGGACCAGGCGACCTGGCGCGAGAACGACGCCGGCCCGTTCGCGCTGGCCGCCGACGCCGCCGCCATTCGCTGGCTGCGCGCGAATGTCGCCGGCACGCCGACGATCCTGGAGGCCTCGACCTCGCCCTATCGCTGGAACACCCGCATCGCCACCTGGACCGGCCTGCCGACGCTGCTGGGCTGGGACGGCCACCAGAAGCAGCAGCGCCAGCCGGCCCAGGCCGACGGGATCATCGACCGGCGCCGCGACAAGATCGCGCGAATCTACGGCGCCGGCAGCCCGATCGAGGCCAAGCAGCTGCTCGATCTGTACGGCGTCGATCTGATCTACAGCGGCCCGCTGGAGCAGTCGCTCTACCCCGCCAACCTGGGCGGCCAGCAGCTGTTCGATCAACTGGCGGCCAGCGGCGAGTGGGGGCTGGTGTACGACCAAGCGCCGGTGCGAATCTATCAGCGCTCGCAGCAGGCCGAGCCGCCGGCGGCGCTGCCGCCCTCCCAGCCGGTGGGAACGCCCAAGCCCGACCCGCTGGCCCGCATCCGGCTCCAAACGCCGATCAGCCAGCCGGCGCCGGTCGACGGCGTGGGCGACTGGCCGTGGCTCGCGGCCCATCCGATCCTGGCGGCGGCGCTCTGGTGGCTGCTGCTGACGGCGCTGGGGCTGCTGGCATGGCCGATCGCCGCGCTGGCCTTCCGCTCGCACGGCGTCGGCGCCTGGGCGCTGAGCCGCACCGCAGGCTGGCTGCTGCTCGGCTGGCTGGTCTGGTTCCCGGCGAGCCTGGGCGCCTGGCGCTACACCAGGCTCAGCGTCGTGCTGGCGATCGAGCTGCTGGCGCTCCTCAGCCTGGGCGCGCTGCGCCTGGGCGCCGGCGCGCGGATCAGGGCCACGCTGCGCTCCCGCCGGCGCCAGCTGCTCGTCACCGAGCTGGTGCTGCTGGCGGTGTTCGCCGGCCTGACACTGCTGCGCGCGGCCAATCCCGACCTCTGGCACCAATACTGGGGCGGCGAGAAGCCATTCGAGATCGGCTTCCTCAGCTCCGCGCTGCGCTCGCCATCATTCCCGCCGCAGGATCCGTTCTGGAGCGGCGGCTCGATCAACTACTACTACTACGGGCTCTATCTGGTCAGCGTGCCGATGAAATTGCTGGGGCTGGGGCCGGAGATCGGCGTCCAGCTGGCGATCGCGACCGTCGGCGCCCTGGCGGCGGGCGGCGCCTGGGGCGCGGCGCTGCTGCTCAGCAGGCGGATGCGGACGGCGGCGGTGGCCCTGGCGGCGCTGCTGCTCCTCGGCAATTTCGCCGGCTCCCAGGTCATCGGCCAATCGACGGGCATCCCGGGCATCGTGCGGGCGCTGCAAGCCTGCGATGCGAACCGCGAGCAGCCGCGGCCCGCCTGCCAGCCCGTCGACAACGCCGGCGATCCGACGACCTTCGGCGCCATGATCAGCGATGCGCTGCAACACGGCCAGCTCAGCGGCCTGTCGCGGCGGCTGGGCGAGGGCACGCCCTGGTTCTGGGGTCCGAGCCGCGTCACCGACACAAGCGCCGACGTCAACAATCCGGCCCGGCTCACGGCGATCAACGAGTTTCCCGCCTGGAGCCTGCTGTTCGCCGACCTCCACGCCCATCTGATCGCGCTGCCGATCGCGCTGCTGGTGATCGCGCTGGGCCTGGAGCTGAGCCGGCGCCGACCCTGGCCCGCCACCTGGCCGACGCTGGCGCTCGCGCCCTGGGCGGTCGGCGCGCTGATCGCCACCAACGCCTGGGACGTGCCCGCCGCCGCCC
>DASWWB010000533.1:0-2739 GCA_036406115.1 Herpetosiphonaceae bacterium | reverse complement strand
TCGGGCCCCGGCCAGGCGCTTAGCGCAGCTCGCGGAACAGGGCGCGGATGATGCCGACCAGCAGCTCCGGCGTTTCCATGGCCGCGAAATGGCCGCCGCTGTCGAAGTCGCTCCAGCGGACGATCTCGTTGCTCTGCTCGGCGTAGCGCCGGATCGAAATATCCTCGGCGAAGACTGCGACGCCGGTCGGCACGCTGGAGCGCTCCGCCGACTCCCAGATGCCGGCATGGGCGTTTTCGTAGTAGATGCGGGCCGCCGAGCCGGCGGTGGCGGTGAGCCAATACAGCATCACGTTGGTCAGCATGTGGTCGCGATCGACCGCCTGCTCGGGCAGCGCCGCCGCGCCGTTGGTCCAGGCCTGGAATTTCTCGACGATCCAGGCCAGCTGGCCGACCGGCGAGTCGGTCAGGCCGTAGGCCAGGGTCTGCGGCTTGGACGATTGGATCGCGTTGTAGCCGAAGCCATCGGCCATGTAGGCGTGGATTTTGGCCAGCCGCGCGCGCTCGACCTCGCTGAAGGTCGCCAGCTCGGCTTCGTCGATCGGGCCGAACGGCATGAAGCCGAGCGAGGCGGCGTTCACGTGGACGCCGATGACCCGCTCGGGGGCGACACGGCCGAGCGCCGGCGAGACCAGCGCCCCGAGATCGCCGCCCTGGGCGCCGTAGCGCTCGTAGCCAAGCCGCGCCATCAGCTCGGCCCAGGCCCGGGCGACCCGCGCCACATCCCAGCCGCGATCGGCGGTGGGGCCGGAGAAGCCGAAGCCCGGGATCGACGGGATGACGAGATGGAAGGCGTCGGCGGGATCGCCCCCGTGGGCGCGCGGATCGCTCAGCGGGCCGATCACATCGAGAAACTCGACGATCGAGCCGGGCCAGCCGTGGGTCAGGATCAGCGGGGTGGCGTCCGGCTCGGGCGAGCGGACGTGGATGAAATGGATCCGCGCGCCGTCGATTTCGGTGACGAACTGCGGGAACTGGTTGAGCCGGGCCTCGTGGATGCGCCAGTCGTACTCGCGGCGCCAGTAAGTGGCAAGCTGTTTGACATAATCCAAGGATGCGCCATACTCCCAGCCGACGCCCGGCAGCTCATCCGGCCAGCGGGTCCGATCCAGCCGCTCGTGAAGATCGTCGAGCTGCTCCTGGCCGACAGCGATGGCGAAAGGTTGGATAGTCATTGCTCCTCCTTGCGGGTCTATGCTCTGGCTTCCCAGCCGGCCGATTGACCGGCTGACACGCTCATCATACAATCGAACCCGGACAGATTCAGTCCTCATTTATTGCCGATGTTGCGGTGATGCAAGCGGGGAGGCCAGATGTACCATCCGACCGGGCGGGTGTTGACGGTGCTTGAGCTGCTGCAATCGCGGCCCCAGATGAGCGGGCCCGAGCTGGCGGCGCGGCTGGAGATGGACGTGCGCAGCGTGCGGCGCTATGTCACGATCCTCCAGGATGTGGGGATTCCGGTCGAGTCGGCGCCGGGGCGGGCCGGCGGCTACCGGCTGCGGCCGGGCTTCAAGCTACCGCCGCTGATGTTCACCGACGAGGAGGCGACGGCGGTCGGCCTGGGGCTGCTGGCGACCTCGTGGCTGGAGCTTGACCAGCCGGCGCAGGCGGTGGAGGGCGCGCTGGCCAAGCTGCTGCGGGTGCTGCCGCTGCGCGTCCGCTCGCAGCTCCAGGCCCTGGCGGCCAATCTGTCGGTCTCGCCCCAGGAGCGGGCCGCGCCGCCGGACGCCAGCCTGCTCCTGGAGCTGAGCGCCGCGATCCAGCAGCGCCAGGCCGTCGCGCTGGCCTACGAGACCCACGAGCGGCAGACCCGGCGCGAGGTCGAGCCCTACGCGCTGGGCGGCTGGTGGGGGCGCTGGTACCTGGTCGGTTTCTGCCGGCTGCGCCGCGATTACCGGGTGTTCCGGCTTGATCGGATCGAAACAGCCAGGACGCTCGATGATTCGTTCGAGCGCGACGCCGCTTTCGACGCCCAATCCTATCTCCGCGACCACCTGGGGCTGGCGGCCCGCTGGGAGATCCGGGTCGAGTTCGAGGCACCGCCGGCCCGCATCCGCGAGCTGATCCCCGCCAGCTACGGCGAGCTGAGCGAGGCGCCGGGCGGCGGCACGCTGTTCGAGTCCCGCCACGGCGACCTGGCGAGCACGGCGCGCTACCTGTCCGGCCTGAGCCTGCCGTTCATTGTCCACGGCCCGCCCGAGCTGCGCGAGCTGGTGCGCGCCCAGGGCGAGCTGCTGCTGCGGGCTGCGGGCGGGCCGGCCTTGCCTTTGAATTGACATAAAGCGTGATTGAATAAAAATCGGTTTATGATCAGAGTGCAAAAGGCTAACGGTGTCGGCCGAGTGCGATGCGGCGGAGGCGCGACCGTGCGCTGGCCGCCTCCGCTTATGCCGCCGGGGAGCGCTCCGCCTCCGGCGCCTGGAAATAGACCAGCTCGGCGCAGGGTGCGAACCCCAGCTTGAGGGCCAGCCGCCAGGACGGCGGGTTGTCCGTGACCGCCTGCCAGACCGGCGCTTTCCCTCGGGCCGCCCAACGCCGGATCAGCCAGGCGGCGCACTGTCCTGCGTAGCCGCGCCGCCGTTCGGCCGGCAGCGTGTCAATCGACACATCCCACAGCGTTTCCGTCAGCGAGCCGGCGTAGCAGAACGCGACCGGGCGGCCGCCGTCGAGCAGCGCCGCAATCTCGGCGCCGCCGGCCGCCGCCGCCGCGAGTTCCCCGGCCAGCGCCGACGGCAGC
>DASWWB010000532.1:0-6645 GCA_036406115.1 Herpetosiphonaceae bacterium | reverse complement strand
GGCATGCTCAGCCCGGCGTACAGCCGGCTGACGACCGCGAACACGCCCAGCGCGGCGTCGCCGCCGGTCTGCCTGAGCAGATTGTTGGTGATGACGACCACCAGGCCGGCGCTGAGCTGCTTGGCAAGCGACGGCAGGCCGATCGCCAGCACCTCGCGGATGATCGGCCAGTCCGGCTTGAAGTCGGCCGCTGTGATCTGATAGATCCGCCCCGGCCGGAAAAAGAAGAAGTAGACGCTCATGCCCGCCGAGACCGCCTGGCCGGCGACGGTCGCCAGCGCGGCGCCCGCCGCCCCCAGCCCCCACGCCATCACGCACAGCCAGCACAGCGCCAGGTTGACGGTCAGCGGGATGACCCAGATCGCCGTGGCGTAGCGCACGCTGCCTTCGGCCCTGATGATGGTCGAGAAGCCGGTGCTGGTGAGCGCCCCCAGGAAAATCACCCGGCCGTAAGCGATCGCGTAGGGCGCGATGCGGTCGGTCGCCCCCAGCAGCCCGACCAGTGGCTCGATCCACAAGGTGCCGGCGCCCGCGATCAGCAGCGCCGCCGCCCAGAAGATCAGGAAGGTGTTGGCGACGGTCCGCGCCGCTTTCGCCCGCTGCCCCGCCCCCAGCGCCCGCGAGACCACCGAGGCCCCGCCCGCCCCGAGCGTGGTGGTCACGCCGCCCAGGACGATCATCACCGGCGCGATGATCGCCGCGCCGGCCGCCGCCAGGGCGTTGATGCCCCGGGCCAGGATCGAGGTCTCGGCGATGCCGCAGATCGCGGCGATGAGCAGCGAAAAGGTCGCCTGGGCCGACATGCCCCACAGCAGGGCCCCGATCCCGTCGGTCCCCAGGCGCTCCACGCGGGACCTGGCGCTTACCTCGCTTGCAGCCACGCCATTTCGCTCCGGATCAGGTCCCGCCCGAGGTTGAGGATCATGTCGGTGTCGTAGTGGCGGTAGGCGCACTCGGTGTACATCACCAGCGCCAGGTGCAGGGTGTACAGGTGGCAGCGCCGCTCCTCGTCCGGCGTGAGGCCGGTCTTGCCGTAGCCCTCCATGCCGGCGGTCACGCCCTCGCCGAAGAAGGGCCGGAACTGGATCTCCATCAGCGGCTCGGCCCACAGCGCCCGCTCGAAGTCGATCAGCCCCACGACCCGCTCGCCGCTGACGAAGACGTTGGGGTTCCAGGCGTCCCAGTGGACCAGGCAGGGCGCCGCGATCTCGTCAAGCGCGTCGCCATGGCGCCTGACGATCGCCCGCAGCTCGTCGTAGCTGAAGTCGTAGACGACATCTTTGCGCGCGCCGTCGTCAAGCACTGAGTCGACGATCGCGGCGAAGGCCTCGGGCCAGCTCGCGGCGCGCAGGGCCGGATTGCCCGGGTAGCCGAAATAGTCGCCGGCGAAGCCGTTGACCTCGCGGATGATCGCGCCGACGTGCCGGTCGATCGCCGCCTTGGTTTCCGGCGCCATGCCGGCGTAGACATGCTCAAGATTGTCGCCGCCGCAATGCTCCATGAAAAAATAGGGCGCGTCGCAGATCTCGCAGCTTTCGTCGAAAAAATAAATCTCAGGCGCGGGGATCGCCGGATTCTGCCGCGCCAGCCGCATGCAGGCGACTTCGGTCGCCATGATGTTCTGCTCGTACTGCATCACCTCCACGCCCGGCGGCGGGGCGATTTTCAGCACGACCTGGCGGTTGTCCGCCAGCAGGACGCGATAGGTGGCGTTGAACCAGCCGTCGCGCAGCTCCTCGATCGCGCCCTCGCCCTCGGCCAGCGCTAGTCCGTCGAAGGCGCGCGCCGCCAGCGCCGCGATCTGCTCCCTGGTTTGGGTGTTTTTGGTCCTGCTTTGCATAAGGCCTCCTTGCCTCAGCTACATGATGGAATCAGCGCGGCGCCGCCTAGCCGGCGGTTTCGGCATGGTCGATGGTCGCCCGCGCCGCCGCCAGCGCCGGCCGCTGCCGCGACGCCAGCAGGTACAATCCGAACAGGCCGGCGTAGACGCCCAGCAGGCAGAGCGGGATGATCTCCAGCGAGATCCTGCTCGCCAGCACGCCCATCAGGCTGGGGATCACGGCCGTGCCGAAGCCGGTCGCGGTCATCTGCATGCCGATGGTGTTGGCGGCGTGCTGGTCGCCGACCCGCAGCCGCGTCCCCGACATCATCGCCGGGAAGATCGGCGCGATCGCCAGGCCGATGATCGCCACCGCCGCCACGTTCGCCAGCGCCGACGGGTTCCAGATCAAGAGCCCGGCGCCGAGCAGCGCGCCAGCCAATCCGCCCAGCACCAGCGTGTTGATGCCCAGCCGCTTGGCGATCACGCCGGCGATGATCCGGCCGATGGTGAAGGTGAACCAATAGCTGCCGGCGAAAAAGCCGGCCAGGGTTTTGTCAACGCCGCGCGACTCGGTGAGCAGGGTGTAGGTCCAGGTGCCGAGCGCGCCCTCGGCGCCGACGTAGAGGAAAAACAGGGCCACGCTGAGCCAGGCGGCGGGCTGGCGCAAGGTCTGCGCCATCGGGGTCTGATATTCGGTCAGCCGCTTCTCGGCGCTTTCGCCCTCCGCCGGCGCCTTTTGCGTCCACAGGGCGATGGTCAGGGCGAAACAGGCCGCCAGCGCGATCTGGAACACGCCGACCGCCTGGTAGCCGAAGCGCCAGCTGTTGCGCGTCGCCAGGCCGGCGGTCATGAGGAGCGGGCCGATCGTGACGCCGATGCCCCAGCTCGCGTGGAGCCATTGCATCAGCCCCTCGCCGAAGTGGGCGGCGACGTAGGTGTTGAGCCCGGCATCAATCGCGCCGGCGCCCAGCCCGGCGCAGACGCCGAGCGCGACCATCATCCACCACTGCGGCACCAGCGTGTAGCCGAGCAGCGCCATGCCGGTGAGCAGGCAGCTGGCCGCCAGCATGCGCCCGACGCCCATCCGCGCCAGCAGCGTGCCGCTCAGGAAGCTGGAGGTCATGTAGCCGGCCACGACCGCCGCCAGGTACAGGCTGATCGCGTCGAGCGGCAGGCCGAAGCCGGCCCGGATCGCCGGCCAGCCGACGCCGAGCAGGCCGTCGGGCAGGCCCAGCGCGACAAAGGCGATGAAGGCGAGCAGGATGAGCGCTGTGCGCGGTCCGCGCCGCGCTGCTGTCTGCTGGGTCATGGATGGTCCTTTCAGATGCGCTGCCGCCGCTCAAACAAGCTGCAATCGATTGCAGCGGCGGGTAAAAAAATGTCAGGCGGATTGGCGGACGATCAGCTCGACCGGCACTGTCAGGTTGCTGACGAGGCCGGTTTCGAGGAATTGGATGAGATTCTGCGCCAGCAAGGTGCCGGCCAGCGGAATGTTCTGGCGGATGGTCGTGAGCGGCAGCGGCGTGTAGCTGGCGATCGCCACGTCGTCGTAGCCGATGACGGCGATATCCTCGGGGACGCGCTTGCCCCGGGCCTGGATGGCGGTGATCGCGGCGATCGCCATCAGGTCGCTGTTGACGAAGACGGCGTCCGGCTCCGGCGCTCGCTCCAGCAGCAGCTCCATCGCGGCGCCGCCCGAGGCGTACGAGTAGTCGCCGTAGACCACCAGCGCCGGATCAACCGCCCTGCCGGCCGCGCCCAGCGCTTGCTCATAGCCCCGGAAGCGGTTCTGGACGGTCGATGTCTCTTCATGGCCGCCCAGGAAGGCGATCCGCTGCCGGCCGCCCCGGATCAGGTGCTCGGTCGCCAGCCGGCCTCCGGCGACGTTGTCGCCGATCACGGTGCAGTAGCTGGCGTCCGGCAGCGGCAGCCCCCAGACGATGAACGGCGCCTGGCGCTCCAGCAGGGTGCGGATGTGCGGCGGCTTGAGGTCGGAGGCGATCAGGATGAAGCCGTCGACCCGCCCGCTGTCGATGTATTGCTCGTCCCAGCTGGCGGTGTGCGGGTCGCTCTGGATGATCAGGCAGTCGTAGCCGCGGGCGTGGAGCGCGTTGCCGATGCTGCCCAGCATCTCCAGGCCGAACAGGTCTTCGGCCAGGAAGCGCTGCGGCGCCGGCGCCACGAAGCCGATCGTTTTGCTGGTGCGCAGGCGCAGGTTGCGCGCGGCGATGTTGATCCGGAAGTTGTGCTCGCGCGCGAGGGCTTGGATCCGCTCTTTGGTCTGCTGGCTCAGCAGCGGGCTGTCGTTCAGCGCCCGCGAGACCGTCGAGCGCGAGACTCCTGCCAGCCGGGCGATGTCTTCGAGGGTTTGCGGCGATTTCGGCTTCATTGGGTGCGCTCCCAGTGCAATCGATTGCAGTATACGCGCCGCCGCCATTGCTGTCAATCCGGCGGCGGGACGCGCTAGTTTATCGCACTATTCGACGGCCCAGGCGCGCTCAAGCTGCATAAACATCTGCCTCACATCATCGATCAGCAGGAGGAGGTACTCCATATTCAGGTCAAAGGTCCCGCTCACGGCATGGATGATCGGTCCCCATGCATCGGGCGCGATGGTCTGAAGCGAGTACCGCACGCGGATGTTGCGCGCTTGTCCTTGGAGGTCGAAGTCAAGGGTGAATGCCTCGGGGCTCATCCCCTCCAGGCGGGCGCCGCTCTCGCGCAGCCGAGCCCATGCGCCCACCTGATCAACAAACTGCTTGAGGGCCGTCCGATCAAGCCACACCTGCTGGTGCTGGACATGAATCCAGCGATCCATAATACTCACCTGAGCGTGGACACTTGGGGAATAGCGTTCGATTTCCCCCATGCGGATCTCGATCCGACTCTGGGTTCCCGTTCCAACGATCAGCGGAGGAATTTCGGCATTCATGGCGCTTCTTGTCCTTTCGCACGACTCTCGCCTAGTCATCGGCAGCATCAGCGCTGGCGTCCCTGCCGCCGCTGTCAGTCCGGCGCCGGGGACGCGCTATCATGGGCGGGGCGCCCGAACACGCGGGCGCGAGGAGGATTGCATGACTGATCACCCGGCGCTGCGCGCCATTCTTGAGGCGGCCTGGCAGGGCGGCGCCGCCCCGGGCCTCGCCGCCAGCGTCCGCCGCGACGGCGCGCCGCTGCTCCACGCCGCCGCCGGCTTCGCCGATTGGGAGCGCGCCCAGCCGCTCGATGCCGACGCGCCGATGTACGCCTACAGCGTGACCAAAACCCTGCTGGCGGCGCTCGCGCTCCAGTTCGTCGAGGCGGGCCGGATCACGCTTGAGACGCCGGTCCGGGCGATCCTCGCCGAAGCCGCTGATTTGCCGATCTTCACGGTGCGCCAGCTGCTCAACCACACCGCCGGGCTGCCCGACTACGGCGCGCTGCCGGCCTACGCTGCGGCGCTCCGCGAGCATCCGGGGCGGGCCTGGGACGCCGGCGAGTTCCTGGCCCGGACGCTCGGCGCCGCGCCGCCAATCGAGCCCGGCGCGCGCTGGGCCTACTCGAACATCGGCTATCTGCTGGTGCGGCTGATGATCGAGCGGCTGGCCGGGGCGCCGCTCGCCGCCGTCGTCGCCGAGCGGCTGGCGGCGCCGCTCGGACTTCGGCACACCCGCCTGGCCGCCGATCTGGCCGACGCCGCCGGGCTGGCTCCCGGCTTCAGCGCGCAGCTCGATCCGGCGGGGCGGGTCGCCGACATCGCCGCCAGCTATGATCCGGGCTGGGTCGCCCACGGCACGGTCAGGACGACGGCCGATGAGCTTTGCTTGCTGCTGGCGGCGCTGGGCGACGGGACGCTGCTGGCGCCGGCGAGCTGGGCGGCGATGCGCGAGCCGGTGCCGGTGCCGGTCACGCATCCGCGCTTCCGCCAGCCGGCCTACGGGCTGGGGCTGATGATCGACGCGGCGCCGGGCGGCGCGGTCGGCCACGGCGGCGGCGGCCCCGGCTACGGGGCGGGGGCGATCCAGCTCACCGCCGGCGACGGCGCGTCGATCACCAGCGCGGTGCTGGCCAACCACGACGCTGACGAGGCGGCGCTGCTCCTGGCGTTCGATCTGGCCCAGGCCGCCGCCAACCTCCCCGCCGCGCGCTGAGCCAATCGATTGGAACCCTGGCGCTTGTGCCGCCGCGCTGAGCCAGTCGATTGAAGCACCGGCGCTTGCCCCGGCCACGCGCTACACCAGTCGATTGGAACCCTGGCGCTTGCCCAGCCACGCGCTACACCAGTCGATTGAAACCCTGGCGCTTGCCCCGCCGCGCGCTACACCAGTCGATTGGAGCCCTGGCGCCTGCCCAGCCGCGCTGAGCCAGTCGATGGGAGCGCCGGCGCTAGGCTCCCGCGCCGCCCGGGGGCGGGCTGGCTTGGGCGGACGGGGCCTGGCGGGCGGTGACGAGCGCGATGCCCGCCAGCACCAGCGCCCCGCCGCCGAGCTGGAGCGGCGTCGGCAGCTCGTGCAACACCGGGATCGCCAGCAGCGCCGTGACCACCGCCTGGCCCAGCAGCGTGACCGAGACGACGTGCGCCGGCAGGTGGCCGAGGGCGTAGTTGATCACCAGCCAGCCGCCGAGCTGCGAGACCAGCCCCAGGCCGAGCAGCGCCGCCCAGCTCTTGGCCGGGAAGCCGGCGAGCGGCTGGCCCGTCGCCAGGCAGGTGACGAGCAGCACCGCCGCCCCGATGCTCACCGACAGCATCATGAACGGCAGCGTGCCGATCCGCGCCCGCACCTGGCCCGTGGTGACGAGGTAGCCGGCGTACAGCAGGCTCGCGCCGATCGCCATCAGCTCGC